>CAXBNB010000156.1:0-7933 GCA_963976505.1 uncultured Reichenbachiellaceae bacterium | reverse complement strand
GACCGGCATCCGGAGTATGTAAAAGTACTTTCTAAGTTAAGTAAGACTTATTTCATGCAAGGCAATCCAAAGAAAGCTCAGGATGCATTGGAAGAGGTTTTGGGTAATTATAATAATTTCATAAAGGACTATTTTCCTGCCTTGAGTGAAAGGGAGAAGGCTAAGTTTTGGAATACGATCAAGCAGGATTATGAATTTTACAACACACTTGTAATCAACTATAATAAGAACACTGATCTGATTGGAACCCTATACAATAATGCACTATTGACTAAAGCCTTGTTGTTAAACTCTTCTATTAAAATCAGGCAACAAATTCAGAGCAGCGGAGATGAAAGCCTGATTGAATTATATGGTGATTGGGAAGCGAAAAAAGAACTATTAACCCGAGCGATTGCGATGAGTGCATCCCAATTGATTGAAGCAGGAATAGACGCAAATTCGGTTCAAAAGGAAGTGGAAGCACTAGAAAAACAATTGAGTGAAAAATCTTCTGGGTTTTCATCTGAGTTTGACAATCAACCAGTCACCTGGGAGAATGTGAAAGGCGCTTTGAAACCAGGTGAAATAGCCCTCGAAATGGTTCGCTTCAGAGTATTTAACCATCACTTTACGGATTCTGTTATGTATGCTGTGATGTATGTGAAAAATGACAATAGCAAAAGTAAGCCTGGATTGATATTGTTAAAAAATGGAGAAGATCTAGAAAAAAAATACCTAAAGTATTACCGGAACATCATGAAATTCAAGTTGCCAGATGAGCGATCTTATGATAATTTCTGGAAACCAATAGAAATGGTTATCGGAGAACCTTCTACGATATATTTATCAGCAGATGGCGTGTACAATCAAATCAATGTTGAATCGATCGAATTGTCCGATGGTAGTTTTCTTTTGGATAAGTCCAATATTGTTTTGGTAAGCAATACCAAGGATTTATATACCAATAAAATCAAGTCAAATGTGGTTCAGGATGCTAATGTGGCTATGATGTTTGGTGACCCAGTATTTTATGTGTCGTCTGATCCTGGAATATGGGCTGGAGAGGCCAGCCAGCACAGAGGAGGCAATCCTGATGTAATAGGTAGGTTGCCAGGTACTGAAGAGGAGATTAGAAACCTCAAGGCCCTGCTGAGAGAAAGCGGATGGGTTACCGAGGACTACACCAACTCAGATGCCACTGAGGCAATGGTCAAAAACATTGACAATCCTAAAATATTCCACATAGCTACTCATGGATTTTTCCAACCTAATGCAGAATTGAATTCTGAAGACATTGGCTTAAAAGAAAACTTAGTAGCAGAAAATCCTTTATTGAAAACTGGGCTTTTATTGGCTGGAGCAGGTGATATCTTAAATCAGACTACTTCCAACTTTAATTTAGACGATGGGATACTTACTGCTTATGAAGCGATGAATATGAAGTTGGATAAAACTGAGCTAGTAGTATTGAGTGCCTGTGAGACTGGGCTAGGTGAGATTGAAGCAGGAGAGGGTGTTTATGGTTTGCAACGGGCCTTTTTAGTAGCTGGTGCCAAAACGATCATTATGAGTTTATTCAAAGTGTCAGATGATGCCACCCAAAAGTTGATGATTCAGTTTTATAAAAACTGGCTGCAAACCGGCAACAAACGTCAGTCTTTTATTGATGCCAAAAAGACAATACGAGAAGAATTTGTTGACCCTATCTATTGGGGGCCATTTATTATGATTGGGTTGAATTAAAGTTTATTAGCTTTCAAATAAAAAAGGACCAAGCCAATTGAGGTTTGATCCTTTTTTGTTAAGTATTAATTAGTATACTGATTGGTGATCTATCTAAATCTACAACCATTACATGATTTTCAATTCGCAAACCTAAATCCAGTATTGAATAAAGAAGTATCAATGGTGCTTTTTGATCGGCAAGTAGTATTGAAACTTGTATTTTCTGCTAACTATCAACCTCCAACAATTCCAGAACCAGCTTTTTATATGTTCTGCTATTGGGTAATTCATGACCATTAATTTATGTTATTTCTTTTTTGTTCTGGTTCGGGTTGAGTTTCAAATTGAGGTAAGGTTTAGGTGAGTAGTCCTGACAGTTCTTTTATAATCTGTCAGGATCAATTAGTAATATGCTGCTTTTATAGTGGTTCTATCGTTGGTCAATCGAAATGACCTGAGTTTGTTGTTCATGTCAAGTTCTACAATATTGTTCTGATTCTCTAGTCCATGTAGGCATGAGTTGAAAATCTCTACATTTTTTACTTTTGAAACTGAGGTTAACAGCTTGCCATAAATGAAAATCATTTCAGCTTCGAATTCGACTTTATTCATTTTTATTTCAACTTTTGTTCCATTGAAAGTGAGCTTGAACCGTGTTGAAATATATTTTATTATTTGATTTTCAATGGACAATGAACCGTCTCCTGTCATGGATATCGCATTGATCAGATCATTCCGATCAATTTTGATGGCCAATGAATAATTATTATTTCCAATATGAGATATGTCAAATCTAGCTACCTCTATGTCATGAGCCTTGCAAGCAGTGAACTGAAGAAATAAAATTATAAGTGTTCCTATAACTGTATGTGGAAAACTCATTTTAGCCTCCAATTTTAAATGAGTCATTCACTGTCCCAACTGCACATCTTGATATCACAGGGAAGTCGTCTGTGATGAGGTAATAATAATCAAAAGTCTCTCCATTAAGGGTTATTGACCGACTAATGCCGTTACATTCATCAAGGTCTCCTAAGTTGGCTGAGTATTCGTAATCATTGGTGTATTTTCCATTGTATTCGCCACATGGTGCACTGTTTCCATCACCAGGGCGTTCACCATCCTTGAGTTTATAACTTGATTTTAATTCAACAACATTGTTGCCTGAATTATCATACCCGTATTTGTATATAATAGGATAACCATCCATAGCCCATCCAATTTGAATAGGGTTAGTTGGTAGAGTAGTACCATCTCCTAGTCCAGGCAATATTTCATTGGCATATTCTATCATTCTCACATGATAATGATAGGTGCCATCTGGTTGAACATGACCACTAGCACAATCGAGCCTAACCACGTCTCTATTGTTAGACGGTTCAAATACCCAATCCCAATTATACTCCCCTTGCTGATCCTCAAAGATAAAGGGAGTGGCAGGAGCTGGGTCTATGGCTACTCCATTTAGTGCTATTCCAAATTTGTATTGGGGTCTGTTATTAGGTCTCAGTATACTCGTTGCAGCACTTGTTTTTGTAGGAGTAGCATCCATCTCGAATGTTTTTAAATCATCATTCACAAATGCAGATACATTTGTATTGAATGAATAGCGATGAGTGGGAACACCATTGGTTACAATTTTTCTAATATCATTGGCGATAGTTTCGGTGTAATTTTTCGTAAATGTGGATGTAATGTTACATGTTCCATTGGAAGTGTCGATTGAATCGTCACTGTTACATGCAGTGTTTCCATCATCTCCACCATCGTTATCATTAGCGTTTCCAATGGCAATAGCTTGTGATTCCAAATATTCTTTAGCCTCGGTTTCAATAGCACTTAAATTGCCAAGCAAAAGATTGTTGGTTTCGTAAGGATCATTAATTAGGTTGAAAAATTCCTGATCTCCGTTTTCTAAGTTTATTAATTTGAATGTTTCATCCCTTACGGCAAATCCGCCAGCATCATTTGATCCATCTATGTAATTGACTTCCCTTGATGAATTCGCATTTGCTGAGTTTAGAAGTTCGGAAAAACTTATGCTATTATTAACGGTCTTTGCACTGGTTCCAGCAATGTTTGCAATAGTGGCATATAAGTCTGTGGTATTTATTAATGCATCTTCTTCCCCAATCCTATTTACACCTTTACCTGATATGATCATGGGTACATTAATGCCACCTTGATACAGACTTCCCTTAGAGGTTGAATTGCTAAAAGGAGCTTGGGCAACTTTAGCAGGTGTTCCATTATCCCCTACAAAAATGATGATCGTGTTGGCCAATTGAGCTTCTGATACAGACTCAAGTAATCGACCCATTTCTGTATCCAAGGCTTCCAAGGCTGCCATATAGTAAGGTGCAGGATTCGAATTAATACTAGTTTGATCGCCAGCTAAGTTGCCCTGATAATGTAACGTAGATGGTGGCAAATGAAAGGGTGTGTGCGGGGCATTGTAAGCCAACCACAAAAACCAGGGTTTATTTTGTGTACCAATCCAGTCAATCACAAGGTCCGTATATTTTGTTGTCGTGTATTCTGTTTCGTTTGTTGTAGTCCCATTTGTAGTAAACTTCCAATCTGTATAGGAGGAGAAAGCCCCATTGAGAAACCCAGCCCAATAATCAATGCCCATATTTTCAGGATCAGTATTTCCATTAGAGAGATGCCATTTACCAATTAATGCGGTTGCATAGGTACTGGCAGTATTGCTGGCTATATATTTTTGGAGTGATGTTTCTGATAATGAAATACTATTACCAACTTCAGTTACTCCAGAGTTAATTCCATATTTCCCAGTGATAAGAGTAGCTCTTGTTGGCGTACAAGTAGGAGCCGACCATACATTATTGAACTTCAATCCACTATTCATTAGTGATGAATAGTTGGGCATTTTGGGTTTGTTATTTCCTTCAGCATATCCGGGGGCCGCATCAAGCCCCATATCATCAGCAATAATTAGGAGAATGTTGGGCTCTGAATGGATTGTTTCTTTGTTATCTAATATGGGAGTTGGTTCATTCTTTCCACAAGAGAAGATGAGAAAAGTTCCCAGAATTAAAGTGGATGTTAAAAATTTCATGTAATAGACTATGTGATGTGGTACTTTGATTGAGTTCAATTAGAAACGTTTAATATGTTTTTCAATTAGACGGTAATCAAAATGAAAACTTGCGCTCACTAAAAATTATATATGCAATTCATCACGAAGTGAAAAAAGACAGAGTGAGTTAAGTTGTCACAAAGCACACCTAAACCCTGTATTGAACAAAGAAGTGTCTGTAGTGTTTTTTGATCGGAAAGTAGTGGTGAAGCTGGCATCTTCCGCTTGGTCATACATAAATGAACCGCCTCTGGCACTTTTTACAGCTTCATCTTTTTGTCCTGCGGTAGGGCTACCAGGGTATCCAGCATAGGTATTGGCACACCATTGCCAGACATTTCCACCCATATCTGTGAGTCCAGAAGGGTGTTCGCCAAATGTTCCCACAGGAGAGGTTAGCATAAAGCCGTCAAGTACTTCAGGCTGAGTGACGGATTCACCTTGCCAAACATTGGCCATATATTTGCCTTTTACGATCAGTCGATTGCCCCATGCATATTTATCCGTAGTGTTTTTACCGTTTTTAGCCGCATATTCCCATTCAAACTCTGTCGGTAACCTTTTCCCTGCCCATGTCGCATAAGCCTGTGCATCGTTCCAACTCACATGTGTCACGGGATGGTTCTCTTCTGCTTTTGGCTTTTGTGGGCCAAGTGGGTATTCCCAATTTGCCCCTTTCATCAGGTTCCAGTTTCCTTGTTCAAAATCAAATACACCCGAATCACCAAATTTGTCTGCATCAGTCTTGAAGCCTGTAGCTCGAATAAACTTACCGAAATCACCAACTGTCACTAGGTTTTTGTCAAGATAAAATGGCTCAATATTTTTTTCAAATGGAGGTTGCTCATCCGGCATTCCGCTTTCAGATCCAATAATGATACTGCCTCCATCAAAATGAATCATTCCATCAGTACTTCCTGTTTTAGGTTTTGCTTTTATTTGTTCTTTTGAGCCTGAAGGTTTTTTAGACTCCTTGCTCACTTCTTGTGAAACTTCAGTTGACTCGGTATTTTTTTTGTTATCGTTGCAACAAATAAGCGTACAAAGCATTATTGGTAAGTAGATTCTTTTCATTAATTTGTCTGGTAAAATAAATACAAACTTAAAGGATAATGTTTAAGATTATTCAGTCTGAAATATTTTCAAAAAAAAGTAAAGCAGTAGCGCAAGTTTCGAGATTGGAAAACATCTAAAGAAATATATAACTAAAACTAAATAAAATGAATAGAACAAAAAAAGTGCTTTTTATGGTTCTTGGCATATTGGTAACTCAATGGGCGTTCGCACAAGAGCCTGGAGGTCAGCGTCGTGATCCAGCTGAAATGATAAAAAAGGAAAAGGCAATGATTACAGATAACATTACTACGCTTAGTGATGATCAGAAATTGATGATTGATAATGTGTTTGTAGATTATGAAGCCTCAATGAAAAAAGCCAGAGCTGAAAATTCTGGAGATATTGGTGGTATGCGTGAAATCATGCAGTCTGTGAGATCTGAGAAGGATGAAGCCATAAAAGGGATATTGGATGAGGAACAAAATGCTCAATATGCAGAATTGGTAAACAAAGGGAGACAAGAGAAAAGAAAAGGAAGAGGAAACCGGCCCGGGGGAGGTGAGTGATTTTTTTCTAAATTCTTAAAAGAATGTCGAAAAACTACTTTATGAAAATAGAGTAGTTTTTTGCATTTAGAGGGTGCATTCATTGAAGAAATGCTACCGATTGATTAAAAAAATAAGGTGTTGGTAGAAAAATAAAATCCAATGCGCAAGTTTCGCCGACTTTCGGCTTCTATTCACGTAACATGCTGATATAACTTTCTTTCGATGAAACTCTAAACTTCAAATTTCGATTAGAATTTGATTTTACTTTTGAAACATGAATGCTGACTTTATTAAATTAATACCCTGAAATAGGAATCCTTAGATTATGAAGATAAACAAACCCTCTATTTTTTTATGTGCAATTCTAATTTGTGCAAGTTTTAATTCGCTGCTGGCACAGCGAATGAGTCCTGAAGATATGGTGACTCGTGAAAAACAAAATGTTTATAAAGAACTGACAGACCTTTCCAAAGAACAAAAGGAATTGATGGATGGGATCTATGATGAATTTACCCAGACATTTAAGGAAACAATGGATGAGGTTAGGAAAACCAGAAGTTATGACCAAATGCGGGTTAAAATGGAAGGCTTGAGGACTGAAAAAGATGGATTGGTTGCTGATGTGTTAAATGATGAACAATTTGCTGTTTACCAAGAGGCAGCTAAAAATAGGAGAGCTGGTGCTCAAGAGGAGGAAAAAACCAGTGAGCCAAGAAAAAAATGGAGTGTTCAGGGAATATTAGCCGATGGTGAAGATGGTTCTGAAATTATAGGTGCAACGGTGAGGTTGATGAACATTAGAGATTCTACCAAGTCAAAATATGCCGTTACTGACATTCAGGGATCATTTGCTATTAAAAACGTAGAAGATGCTTTTTATCGTTTGACAATTACCAGTATGGGATACCTGTCCTATACCAAGGTGATTAGAGTTGGGGCGGTAGATATGAACTTGGGAAGAGTCTTTGTGAAGCAAGATGCCAAAATGCTTGAAGCCATAGAGGTGAAAGGTGAAGTAGTGGCGATGGAAAAGAAAGGTGATACACTACAATACAACGCAGATGCATACAAAGTAAACACCGATGCAAGTACCAAAGATCTTGTAAGTAAAATGCCAGGAATAGTTGTAGATGGAAGTGGCGTTTCTGCTAATGGAGAAACAGTTCAGCAGGTGCTACTAGATGGAAAGCGGTTTTTTGGACAAGATCCATTGCTTTCGCTAAATACCATTCCGGCTGAAGTTGTGAAAAATATTCAGGTTTTTGATCAAAAAAGTGAGCAGTCTCAGTTTACAGGAATTGACGATGGGAATACCACTAAGACCATGAATGTGGTAACTAAAGAAGGTAAAAGAAATGGAAAGTTTGGAAAGGCTTACGGAGGATATGGTACCAACGACCATTACCATGCTGGGCTTAATCTAAATTCTTTCGATAAGGACAGACGAATAACGGTGATTGGTATGTCCAATAATGTAAATATTCAGAATTTAGGATTACAAACAAATTCTGATTTTATA
>CAXBNB010000155.1:0-7974 GCA_963976505.1 uncultured Reichenbachiellaceae bacterium | reverse complement strand
AACCAAGGTTGCTTGTACAGGAGACAGCATCACTTTCGGTGCGCGTTTAGACGACCCATCTACTGACTCCTACCCTGCACAACTACAGAAATTATTAGGAGAAAAATATGAAGTAACAAATTTTGGTGTTGGAGGTTGCACACTTATTCGAAAAGGCAGACCAACAGTATGGAATCAATTAAAAAAGATTATCGAATCGAATCCAGATGTGGTGGTAATCAGCCTTGGCACCAACGATACCTGTGGTATGGGCACTTGTGGCAAACGCAAATGCTGGGAATACAAAGATGAGTATGAGCAAGATTACAATGACCTAATTGATGCTTTGAAGGCCATGCGATCAAAACCCGACATCTGGGTTTGCGCTCCTTCTCCAATGGTAATAGAAACTCCCGGTTTAGATAATTCCCGAATTGAAGGTCTTACCATTAGAAAACCTAGACTTCAAGAATTAATTGGCATTGTAAAAAATGTAGCCAAAGAAAAAAACATAGAATTCATTGACCTCAACACTCCTATGGATCATAAACCTAGGCTCTTTACTGAAAAAGACGGGGTTCACCCCAACAAAGCTGGTTATAAGGTATTAGCAGAGTTGGTTTATAATGAAATAAATTAATCCACTTATTTTAACAAAAAACATGGTTATAAATCAACTAGTAAAACTTTTCAAAAACATCCGAATTGCTGTTGCAAGCCTCATCGCATGTTTTTACCTAACACACAATGCACTTGCCCAAAACAACACAAAGCCCAATGTGGTTGTCATTTTTGCAGATGACCTTGGGTATGGAGATTTAAGTTGCTATGGAGCAACAAAACATAAAACTCCAAACATAGATCGATTAGCAAATGAAGGGCGCAGGTTTATAGATGCACACTCGGCATCTGCAGTATGCACCCCATCCCGATATGCACTGATTACGGGGGAGTATCCTTTTAGAGTAAACCATGGAAAGGGTGTCTGGGGGCCGCTACCAAAAAACCATAAATTGATTGTAGATACTTCGCGCATCACAATTGGAAAAATAATGCAACAACAAGGGTATGAAACTGCAGTTATTGGAAAATGGCATTTAGGCTTTGGAGAAACAACTCCAACAGATTGGAATGGCACACTAAAACCTGGGCCATTACAGTTAGGTTTCGATTATTACTTTGGTGTGCCCTTTGTAAATAGTGGCCCTCCCTATGTTTATGTGGAAAATGATCACGTAGTGGGTTTGGAAGAAAATGACCCACTTGTACATGGGGGGCAACCTATCTCTGAAACTCAACTCTATCCCGACAAAAGCCGAAACAGTTTTTCTGGAGGAACCAAAGCCCATGCCCTTTACAAGGACGATGAAATAGGCACCACCTTAGCTGGCAAGGCCGTCAAATGGATTAATGATCAAAAAGACAATCCATTCTTTTTGTACCTAGCCACCACCAATATCCATCACCCATTTTCTCCACACCCAAGGTTCAAAGGAACAAGTGAGAGCGGCAGATATGGTGATTTTGTTCACGAACTGGATTGGATAGTAGGAGAAGTAATGAAAGCATTGAAAGATGCAGGTGTAGCGGACAATACTTTGGTTGTTTTTACAAGTGACAATGGTGGTATGCTAAATGTAGGGGGTCAGGAAGCTTGGGAATTGGGACACAAAATGAATGGCGAATTGCTGGGATTTAAATTTGATGGCTGGGAAGGTGGCCACCGAGTTCCCTTTATTGCTCGTTGGCCAGGTAAAATTACACCCGACTCAAAATCGTCTCAGCTCTTGAGCAATGTGGATCTTTTGGCAACTATGGCCGCATTGACAGGGTATGAGCTCCAGGAAAATGATGCGCCTGATAGTTACAATATGATTCCAGCATTCACAGAAGACCCTATACAACCTATACGAAACCATCTTGTGATATCTCCCTTTAAGAGAAAAAATTTGGTGCTTAGGGTTGGTGACTGGGTATACATGGGCTCAAAAGGAGGCGGAGGCTGGAACGGTGGTAAACCGGGAAGCCACATTCTCGGAGGGCCTGCAGCACTTCGTTTTGCTGGTGAGGTCAATAGTGATATTGAAGACGGCAAATTAAAACCGAACGCTCAAGAGGCGCAGCTCTACAACCTAAAATCGGATGTATCCCAAAGTACGAATGTTTCTGAGCAAGAATCTCAAAGGGCCAATATGATGAAAGAAATGTTACGGATAATTCAACTATCAGATTACACTAGAGACAAAAAGTTATGAAGAAATTATTGATATACATATTAACATTCACTTGTGCTATAGTTCCTTTTTTTACACAAGCTCAAAACAGGGAATCATTTAGGGAACAATATTCCAACATGGAATTCAAATACGACAAACTTCCTAATATCGGTTTTGAAAAAGGGTGTACCCGGCGTGATCCGAGTGATATTATAAAAGTAGGAAATACTTATTATGTGTACTACACCAAAATTTATGGTCGTTCGCCGGGGTATTGGGGAAGCCTTTGGTATGCCACCTCTAGCGATGAAGGTTACACATGGAAAGAACAAGGCGAAATTTTAGGCTTGGGAAAAGAAAATGCTTTTGACTCGCAAGCTACTTTCACTCCAAATATCCTTTATTCAAATGGTAAATACTACCTGTATTACACTGGTGTAAAACCTACTCCCGGAAATAAAAATGGAGAGTTTGAGAATAATTCTACAACTGATATTACGGCAATAGGTGTAGCTGTATCTGAATCCCCGGATGGTCCATTTATCAGGGTAAGCCATGAGCCGATTTTGAAAGTAAGCGTTGAACCAGAAAAATTTGATAGCTATAGAGTGGACGATGCGGTACTGATGTATAGAAATGGATTATTCTGGCTTTATCATAAAGGCAGAAGCAGAGGACATGGAGGCGGTGGGCCTACCCATACTCAAATGGGGGTTGCTTATTCTAAATACCCTGAAGGTCCGTTTACAAAATTCGATAATCCGATATTAGCCGGGAGCCATGAAGTGATGCTATGGCAGCAGGGAACTGGAATTGGTGCCTTGGCGTCATTGAGCAGTACCTTCGAATATGCTCCCGATGGAATTGATTTCACAAGCAATAAATTGGGTGTGAAAGTGAACAATAGACCAATTGCCCCAGGCGTATTTCGACAAGATTTAACTGACCACACCATTACAGGGGAAGGTTTAAAGTGGGGGATTTCTATGGTGCTCAATGGAGCTGACTCGTATTTAATAAGATATTCTGTTGAGAATAAGAAGTAATATTAATTTGAGAATTTCAAAACTTAGGTTTCATTCATGAAAAATTTATACTCTACTCTACTAATTGCTGGAGTTTTGTTTGGCTGTTCTAATCAAAAACAGACAGCATCTACTCCAAAGCCCAACATTGTCTTCTTCTTTGTGGATGACATGGGCTGGCAGGATACTTCTGTTCCCTTTCATACAGAAGTCACCAAACTGAACAAGCAGTATTATACCCCCAACATGGAACAGTTGGCAAAAGAAGGGGTGAAATTCACTCAGGCCTATGCCAGTGCCATTTGCTCTCCTTCACGCATCAGTTTGATGACTGGTATGAATGCCGCCAGACATAGAGTGACCAGCTGGACATTGAGAAAAGACGTCTCACCTGACCAACAAAACAAAAAGATACAAGCTCCTGAATGGAATGTCAATGGACTAAGTGCTAAACCAAATCAAGACAGGACTGTTTATGCACAAACATTACCTCAATTGTTAAAAACAGCTGGTTACAAAACCATCCATGCTGGTAAAGCCCATTTTGGAGCAAAAGATACTTCTGGTGAAAACCCATTGAACCTAGGGTTTGATGTCAATATCGCTGGGCATGCAGCCGGTGGCCCAGGGAGTTATTGGGCGAAATACAATTTCAGTGCCGATTGGCGGTCTCCCGGAAACCACATCTGGGATGTACCGGGATTGGAAAAATACCATGGCACTGACATTTTCTTAACAGAAGCCCTGACTTTAGAAGCCAATGAAGCCATCAACACAGCAGTAGAAGAAAAAAAGCCTTTTTATCTATACATGTCGCACTATGCCATACATGCCCCATGGGAAAAGGATGACCGCTTTTATCAAAAATACATAGATGCAGGATTGAGTGAATTTGATGCTACTTATGCATCAATGCTGGAGGGAATGGACAAATCGCTGGGTGACATTCGGGCAAATTTGAAAAGACTCGGTGTGGATGACAATACAGTCATTGTATTCATGTCAGACAATGGTGCTCCCAAGCAAGCAGCTCGAAACCTGCCACTCAGAGGCCATAAGATTTCTCCTTATGAAGGTGGAACACGTGTGCCTATGATGGTAAAATGGCCGGGCATCACCAAACCAGCAACTGTAAACAATCAGTATCTGATCATCGAAGATATTTTTCCCTCCTTTTTAGAAATGGCAGGACTAAAAGAAGAAGCCAACAAAAGCATTGATGGCATCAGTTTTTTACCTTTGTTGACAGAAAAAGGCAACTATCCCACAGACCGTCCGATTTATTGGCACTTCCCAAATACTTACGACCAGCCTCCATACAGCTCCATAAGAAAAGGCGATTGGAAGTTGATCTACCATCATACCGACAGGAAAATTGAAGTATTCAATCTCATCAAAGACATTGGTGAACAAACTGACCTTTCAGAAACTAATACCGCAAAAACAAAGGAACTGGCTGGTCTGCTTACAGAGCACTTGATCGCCTCAAAAGCGCTAATGCCAATGGATAAGATCAGTGGCAAATTGGTGGAATACCCTATGGATGCATTGTTGAATGAAACGGAATAACCACATTATTTTGATCACATGACCGCTCTACTAATATGAAATGATTGTTGGCATCAACAGTAAACTGCACATACAATTAATATATCTATGGCGATTCGTCAGGTGGAAAAGTATTATAAATCCTGTAAATCTGATATATGAATCCATTCCGATAGTTGACTAACAAATCCATATCAATACAGTAATTTGATGCAATTTTTATCTTAATTTGTAAGCTTAGCCACATTATCACACATGAAAATTTGCGATAAATCAAACCTAAAATTGATTCCTTATTATTTAGTTGGCTGGATTGTATTGGCATCTTGTAATACAAAGGATATTCCTAAACAAGCAACAAATTTTTGTGCTAGTATTCACAAGAATGACACCCTATCTCTTTCTAAAGAACTTGAAGACGTAGCAGCACTAATGAACAATCAGACGGGGGTATTAGTTCTCGAAGATGGAAGCGGTTCGATGGTGGCCAGAGCTTGGCTAAGTGAATACGCCGAAAAGACTATTGATATTCAATACTTCATTTTTTCAATGGATAATGTCGGACTTATCGCATGTGACTATTTGATAAGAGCTGCTGATCGTGGAGTAAAAATTAGAATTATTGTTGATGATATAATGGTTGATGCCGACATTCAAGACATTTTAACATTTAATTCTCATGAAAATATTAGTGTTAAAATATATAACCCAGGTGTCAATTTAGGCAAAAATATTTTTAGCAAAATCAAGAAATTCGCAACAGATTTTAGATCTGCCAATCAACGCATGCATAACAAAACCTTCACTGTAGATGGCAAAGTTGTAATCACTGGTGGACGGAATATTGCCGATGAATATTTTGATTATGATCATGAATATAATTTTCGAGATCGTGATATTCTATTATTAGGCAAGGTGTCAGAAAAAGTGAGCATATCCTTTGATGAATTTTGGAATAGCCCTTTAAGTAAAAATGTAGCTGATATCATTGTAGGAGATACTGACATAATCTATTCAGCAAACAGGTTCGACAACCTCCATGAATATGCTTGTAATCCAGATAATTTTTGGCCTCAAGTAAGAGAAAAAATAGCGGACTTACCAAAGACATTTAAAGCCATACAAAACTCTGGTAAACTGGTTTGGTTAGATGAGGTTGAGTTCATTTCAGACGTGCCAGGTAAAAATGATGGAGAAAGCGGCTTGGGAGGTGGTGGAGTTTCAACCAATACTCTAATTGATCTGATTAAAAATGCAAAATCATCTATCGATATTCAAAGCCCCTATTTAATTACAACAGAACTCAGTCGAAATCTCTTCAGTGAAGCCGTGGATCGCGGAGTAAAAATTAGAATACTCACGAATAGTTTGGCGTCAACGGACAATGTTGAGGCTTTTAGCAGTTATCAAACGGATAGGGAAAAATTACTAGAGACAGGTGTTAGAATTTATGAATTTCGTCCAGACGCTGCAGAACGAACGAGAATAATGACAGGGGCACTTCAAGAAACTCTGGAACATAAACCAATATTTGGACTTCATGCAAAATCGATGGTGATCGATAAAAAAACAACCGTTATCGGGACATTTAATCTTGATCCTAGAAGTGCAAATTTGAATACGGAATGTATCGTTATTGTTCAATCTAATAAAATCTCAAAAGGAGTCTTAATTGGGATGGAAGAAGAATTTCGTCCGGAAAATTCTTGGGAAACAACATTAGACTACAATCCCGATTCTGAAGTAAATAATATCAAACGTTTAAAAATCTGGACAAGAAAGATAATTCCTAAGGGAATTTTATAGGAGCATTGCCGATGCTAACAAAATGCACAGCGCATGCAGAACTTATTGCATTTGACATGTATTTAACATCAAAGATTAAAATATGTCAAGACAAAGTGTTAGAACCACATAATGAAGGGTTCAAGAAACTCATCGAAAAAAATGAACTTTCAAGTAAATACGTTCGAAGATAAATCAGCGAGCGAAACGCAAAAGAAAAGTCCTAGTTTTTTGACCTACATCATTATTACAGAACGCCATTTTTTTCCAATCGTTGATTCGACTCTCTTTGAAATAGACTATGCGATACAAAGAATACAATGTAAACAGTGTACTTGAGAAGTCAATTAAATTATTTTGGGAGAATGGCTTCAGAGGAACCTCTCTTAATGAAATAGTCAAAGTCACTGGGGTTAATCGATTTTCACTGCACGATGAACTCATCACTATGAACAATGCAGGTATGTCCAACTCACAAATTTTGCAATCTGCCACTGCTCTACCGGCCAAATGGCTAGGAAGCAATACAGGCAAAATCATGCAAGAAAAAAAAGCAAACCTGGTACTTTTGGAGGCAAACCCACTAATAGACATTGCCAATACCCGTAAGATACATACGGTATTAATGAATGGCCGAATATTAGACAGAATCCTATTAGACCAGATGTTGGAATCTGTAAAAAAAGCCGATAACTCAAGCAGGAAAAAAGAAATTAGTCAATACGAATGACTAGCATCAAGCACTACCGACTATTCATCAATATACTTCACTCCTTCTGCTAATTTTACATCAACTCCCTTATCAGTTAGTTTTTTGATATCAGCTGGGTTAGATGCTTTAGGAAGCTGGACAGCTCCTTTAACTTGACCTCCCGTCGCTCCCATGGGCTGTTCAGAGATTGCTCTTTTTACAAGCTCTTTAAGTTGTGATTTTTTAATCTTCTTTCCTTTCATAGCATTTTTTATTGCCTGTGATTTAGCTGCAAGATAATCATCAGAATCGATATCGCCATCGTCATCCATATCTCTACCCTTTTTTTCTTCTAATTCAAAATCAGCCTCCATATCATCCATATGCTCACCTACGTTTGAATCGCTAAGTTCAACATGACCGTCAGCTAGCCTTTGCAAGAAAGTAATCATCATATTCAGATCATCGCTTACATATCTGTGGCTTGACTCTTTATCAATATAAAGCTGAAGTTGTGCTTCTCGGTTAAAGACCTCAGCTGCTCTGTTGCGATCTTGAGCCGTTACCTCGATATAGTACTTAGGATTATCTCCTAATTGAGTGTTTTCTAGATTATTCATATTAGGTATACAATAATACGGATCCTGTTATTCTAATATCACGAATAAGTACATCAAGAGTAGTCCCTGCGGGAATGCCCTGTATAGGTCCTTGTGGTCCGCCCTCTCCG
>CAXBNB010000154.1:0-7981 GCA_963976505.1 uncultured Reichenbachiellaceae bacterium | reverse complement strand
GTTAAAACCATAAAAAACCGAGACATTAGTGATAGCAAACGGATCAATCATATTACGTTTAGAGATGGACTCGTTTACCTTTCTACCAACTTTGGTGTGATTGTACTTGACTCTGCAACAGGCGAAGTATTAGAAGCTTATCAAAACTTGGCCCAAGGTGAATCCACTAAAATAAATAGTGTTACTTTTCATGACAATAAAATCTATGCTGCCACTAATATCGGGATGCTGCAAGGGCAGATTGCCTCCAATATTAATTTACAGGATTTTAACAATTGGGAAAGATTTGAGGGCTCACTAGTATCAGATGTGAAAATGTATTCTGTAACAACCCTGGCTGACGAAGTAATTGCGACAGATGGAAGTAAAATCTTCTCTTTTGACGGAGCAACATGGTCAGATGCTGGGATTACCAATATCAATGCTGATATTATAAAATTTCGGAGCAATGAATCCAATGTGATTGTTGTAACGGAAGATGGAATCTATTCTATGAATGCCTCAAGGGAAGCTAATCCAATAGAACTTGAAATGGCAGACGTTCCAAAGGATGCCATTTTAACTTCTGAAGGCACACTCTGGTATGCCGATAACAACCATGGTCTTTCGAAACTTGAGAGTGGTTCGGTTTCTAGGTTCGTACCCAATGGGATTTTTGAAGGAATCGTAGGGAGAATCCAATTGGTTGGAGAAAAAGTGGTGGTTTTACCACGGTTTATGTCCTCATTTTATCAGTCACTAAACAACAATTTGGGTTATGCGGAATTTGATAAAGGGAGTTGGCAAGTTTTTACTAAATCTGATCTCTTAGGATTAGAGGATATTACTGCCGTTTCATCAGATTCAAAATTGATAGCTTCATTTGGTGACGGGATATTAAATCCGGAAAGTCAATTGAAGTATGATGATACGAATAGCCCTCTTGCAAAAAATAATCCGTCGAATAACGATATATTGGTGGCTGGACTGGCAGCAGATGGCAAAGGAAATACCTGGGTAGCAAATGCCAGTAACACCCCATTGCTTAAGTTAGATGCAGAGGGCAATTGGGAGTCATTTTCTTTTGGATTAAGTGCATCAGAGTATCCAGTAGATGTCAAAATAAGTAACCTGGGAAATGTTTGGATGCAACTCAGCAATACTTTTAGCGGGGGGATTTTGGCGTATGATCCAGAATCAAAGCAATCAAGATACATCACTTCGTCTAATGGGAACTTGCCGTCATCAAAAGTGACAGATATTGCGTTTGCTAAAGATGATGAAATTTGGATTGGCACATTAAATGGGTTGGCTGTTTTTCCGTTTTCTTTTGGCGTGATCTCAGATAATTCCATTGAAATAAACCGACCAATTTTTGGTACAAATTTTTTACTTGAAAATGAAAGTATTTCGGCCATCGAGATTGATGGAGGCAATAGAAAATGGATTGGTACCAAAGATGGACTTTGGTTATTTGAAGAGAATGCAGACAAGCTTGTCTTTAATTTTAATACAGAAAACAGTCCGCTACTATCAAACAATATATTGGATTTGAAAATACATCCAACCTCTGGGGAGCTATTCATCTCTACTGACAAAGGTCTTATTTCCTATAGAAGTGATGCCTCAGAAGGGAAACCGTTTCATCAGCATGTGAAAATATTTCCGAACCCAGTACTTCCAGGGTTTAATGGGCAAGTAGGTATCAGTGGGCTTGTGAGCAATGCTGTTGTCAAAATTACCAGTGTATCAGGTAGGCTGGTGAAGGAGTTGCATGCCGCAGGAGGTTCAACTTCTTGGAATGTCGCCGATTACAATGGTGTACGAGCAGAGTCTGGAGTGTATTTGGTTTTCAGTTCTTCATCAAACGGCAAGGAAACTTTTGTAGGAAAAATCGCAGTGATCAACTGATGCTTCATAAAACACGTGGCATAGTCTTAAACTATATAAAATACAGAGACACTTCTGTGATAGTAAGAATTTACACAGAAGAATTTGGACTTCAATCTTATATCATCAACAGCATTAGGAGCAAAGCTTCTAAGAAAAGTTTGGCCCTTCTTCAACCACTTTCACTTCTAGAGTTGGTTGTGTATAGAAAAAAAAGTCAGAGCGGAGGCATCAATAGATTGTCTGAGTATCGGTCTGGTTTTCCATTCAAGACCATTCCTTTTGATATAAAAAAATCGGCAATGATTATTTTTATATCTGAATGGTTTTCGAAGATCTTGAAAGAGGAAGAACAAGACCATAGTGGTCAGTTTTCGTTTCTGTTTGAGTCAATTGTTGAATTGGATCGATTGACCAGTAATTATCAAAGTTTTCATTTGCAGATGATGATCAAAGCATCTTCCTACCTAGGATTTGGCATCAGGGCTGCTCATAATTTACTAGATACAGAAAACACTGCACATAAAGAATTGAGTTTGGCTGCCGATCAAGCCATACTGTTGAAAGATTTACCTTACGACCATGAGTTAAAAATGGTTAATAAAACAAGGAGAGATATTTTAGATTTACTTATTAATTATTATCAGTTGCATATAGAAAGTTTTGGAGAGATAAAGTCCGTTGCAGTTCTTAAAGACGTATTTCATCCTTAATATTGTAAATCTTAAATTAACACATTCAAACCGAAATATTATAAACTAAAATTCTTATGAAAAAAGTATTGTTAACACTACTTGCAGCGGTCGTTGTATTGGCTTCATGCAGTAGCAAAAAGGAAAGTAAAGAACCTGTGATGGAGCAGGAAAAAACAATGGTTGCTGAAGAGCCATCAGTTTTTTTCAAAAGTCCGGCTAATGGAGCTACTGTTCCAAGTCCGGTATTTGTAGAGATGGGGGTAAAAGGAATGAAGATCGAGCCTGCAGGACAGGTAAACGAAGGATTTGGTCACCATCATATTTTGATTAACCAAGCAAGCTGGCCAGAAGGTCAGGTGATACCAGCGAGTGATTCAACGATTCATTTTGGGAAAGGTCAAACAGATACTTCTTTGGAATTAGAGCCAGGTGAATATACTATTTCATTGCAATTTGCGAACGGAGTGCATGCATCTTATGGTGAAGACATGGCAGCATCAATTAAAATCACGGTTGAGTAATTTCCAAACCACTTAACAAAAAATAAGAAATAAAGGCTTTGAGATTCAGAGTCTTTATTTTTTTGTTTGATTTGAGTAAATTGTTGTCTTCAACAAACGAATTCTAAAAATGAGCGAAAAATTATATGATGAAATCCCCTCACTAGATTTAGCTGATTTTACTGGAAATGATCCAGGTAAAAAAAGAAAATTTGTTGAAGCATTGGGACAGGCCTACAACAACATAGGGTTTGTTGCCATCAAGAACCATGGACTTAGCGATGAACTTGTTGCTCGACTCTATGAAGTAAATAAAAAGTTTTTCTCCCTTTCTGATGAAGTCAAAGCAAAATATGAAGACCCGGAGAATTTTGGGCAAAGGGGATATATTGGCAAAGGGAAAGAGCATGCCAAAGGGCGCACTACTGCGGACCTAAAGGAATTTTATCATGTGGGACAGGAAGTGACCGATGGGGATTTAATCAAAAACGAATACCCAGACAACATCTGGCCTGATGAAGAGATTCCTGAGTACAAGGAAATTGCGTTGAGTGTTTATCAAACAATAGAGAAAGCCGGCGTACAAATGTTGAAAGCCATTGCATTGTATTTGGGTCTTGAAGAAAATTATTTTGATGCCAAAGTGTATAATGGAAATAGCATTCTAAGACCAATTCACTATTTTCCTATTGACAATCCGGATGAAGTGCCAGACGATGCGGTGAGGGCAGCAGAGCATGGAGACATTAACCTCATTACTTTATTGATGGGAGCCAGTGCAGATGGATTACAGGTATTGAGAAAAGACAATAAATGGATTCCTATAACTGCCCTTCCTGATCAACTGATCGTAAATGTGGGTGATATGTTGGAAAGGCATACCAATAATAAACTAAAATCTACCATTCACAGAGTGGTGAATCCACCTAAAGAATTGCTCAAGACTTCTCGGTATTCTATTCCTTTTTTTATGCATCCTAGGGCTGATATGGATCTTTCCTGTCTAGAAGGTTGTATAGATCAGTCAAACCCAAAGGCGTATGACGCTATTACAGCAGGGGAATTTTTGAGTCAAAGGTTGGCGGAAATTGGCTTGAAGAAGTAATGTTCAAGAAAGTAAGGTATTATATCTTTTTAAGGGATGTACTTGTCTTAACGCTTACGGCATTCGGTGGGCCTCAGGCTCATTTTGCGATGTTACTAGATTTGATGGTTAAAAAAAGAGGCTATCTCGATGAACAAGAGTTGATCGAATTGAATGCTTTGTGCCAGATACTTCCGGGCCCAACCTCTACGCAAACCCTCACAGCTATTGGGTTTAAAATTGGAGGGCCAACGTTAGCATACCTAACACTACTCGTGTGGCTGATCCCAGCTTTTATCATTATGACTACTGCGGGTATTGCAATATCTGTTATAGATAAAGATCAAATCTCATTAAGCTTTACAAAATATGTTCATCCTATCGCTGTAGGAATCGTAGGCTACTCGGCTTATATCATTATAAAAAAGGTGGTAAAAGGATATACTACAGTCATCTTAATGACGGCTTCAGCGATCATTTCCTTTTATATTCAAACTCCCTATGTATTTCCTGTTTTACTACTTATTGGAGGAGGAATCACCGCTTTCAATTTTAAAAAGCAACCTATAGAAGAAAAAGGGGAGTTGCATATCAAATGGGCCAACTTCTTTTTGTGGGGTGGGGTTTTCATTTTTGCAGCTACACTAGGTGGTATTACCAATGCTTTAAGCATAAGAATTTTTGAGAATTTTTATAGAAATGGAAGTTTGATTTTTGGAGGGGGGCAGGTATTGATACCACTTTTATATACAGAGTTTGTAGAGTTTAAAGAGTATTTGACATCCGAGGAATTTCTTTCAGGATTTGCACTGATGCAGGCATTGCCAGGCCCTGTATTTTCTCTAAGCTCTTTTATTGGCGCCATTTCTTTAAAAGAATTTGGTATATATGCTCAAATTGGAGGTGCAGTCATGGCAGCACTTGGTGTTTTTTTGCCAGGTACATTTCTCATATTTTTTGTCATAAGATTTTGGGCAGATTTAAAGAAATTTAGAATCATTAGGGCTTCAATAGATGGAATCAGTGCGGTCAGCTCCGGTATGATTCTTGCCGCTACATTTTTGCTTTTTCTTCCTTTACAGCACCAGCCGATCAACTATTTCATAATGCCTGCAACATTTTTTATTTTGGTATTTACCAAAATACCAACTCCTATATTGATTGTGATCGGATTGATTGCAGGTTTAGTAATATGACTTTGATCTAGGTTTTATTTCGTTTTACTCAAGAACGCAATCAAATCTTGTCCGATATCTTTTCTGAAATTCATGTCTTCCCAATCAATTTCTCCTAGCGCACTGTAGGATTTCTCCAATGCGCCTTCGATATTAGACGACATTCCGGTTACGGCTATTACTCGCCCTCCATTTGTGACAACAGATCCATCACTTTCCTTGGTACCTGCATGGAAAACGGTTGCATCTTTGGAATTGTTTAAACCTGAAATGACTTTTCCCTTTTCATATGACTCTGGATATCCCCCTGCTACAGCTACTACAGTAGTAGTGGTGTGATTTGAGGTTTTGAGATCAAAATCATTAAGTGAATTGTTTGCGGTTGCTTGGAATAATTCCAATAAATCTGACTCCATTCTTGGCAATACTGCTTGGGTTTCCGGATCTCCCATTCTCACGTTGTATTCGATCACAAAAGGTTCTCCACCTATGTTCATTAGGCCAATAAAAATAAAACCTACAAAGTCCATGTCTTCCTCTTTCAATCCTTTGACGGTAGGCTTGATTACTCTTTCTTCTACTTTGGACATGAAGTCCTTATCAGCGAATGGTACAGGAGATACAGCTCCCATTCCACCGGTGTTTGGTCCCGTATCGCCTTCACCTATTCTTTTGTAATCTTTGGCTTCTGGTAGGATTTGATAGTTTTTACCATCTGTAAGTACAAATACAGACAACTCAATGCCATCTAAAAATTCTTCAATAAGTACTTTTTCACTTGCAGCTCCAAATTGACCATCGAGCATGGTTTTTAAAGCATTTTTGGCTTCTTCGAGATTGGGACTGATAATCACACCTTTACCTGCTGCTAAGCCATCAGCTTTTAACACATAAGGAGAAGGAAGTGTATCTAAAAAAGACAGACCTTCTTCTAAGTTTTCTTTCTTTACTGTTAATGCCTTGGCTGTAGGGACGCCATATTTTTCCATGAATTTTTTGGAAAAATCTTTACTGCCTTCCAGGGCTGCACCCTTTTTATTTGGTCCAATCAATATGAGCTTGTCGAGTAAGCCTTCTGCTTTGAAATAATCTCGGATACCACGTACTAAAGGTTCTTCGGGTCCAACTATGACCATACCAATGTCAAATTTTAGGACTAGATCCTTTACGGCTGGAAAATTATTAATATCTACTGGAATATTTTGTGCTAGTTGGCTAGTACCTGCATTTCCAGGAGCCGCATAAATTTTTCCAACATTTTTACTTTGAGAGATTTTCCAAACAAATGTATGTTCCCTTCCTCCAGAACCTAAAACAAGAATATTCATATAAAACGGTAATAATTAACTAAGGCAAAAATAGGGAGATTTGCCAATTGGTAACAACCTATTGTGCATTTGATTTGATATAAATAATAAAGAAATGGGAAAGAATGTTCAGGGTTAATTGGCGTACTCAGACATAAATTTAATTCTCATTAGCCTCACTTCATCTTCAGAATAGTCATCGTATTCCAATTCATCCATGGCTATATCAATATCATCGGTATCAGCGGTAAGGAAATAATCGAACAAATCATCCTGCCGGTCTTCGTCCATTATTTGATCTATGTAATAATCAAG
Organism: uncultured Reichenbachiellaceae bacterium; assembly: GCA_963976505.1. Classification (GTDB taxonomy): domain Bacteria; phylum Bacteroidota; class Bacteroidia; order Cytophagales; family Cyclobacteriaceae; genus CAXBNB01. The sequence goes on along the minus strand of CAXBNB010000154.1, from coordinate 1,036 downwards.
ATTGAGCTTGGTACCTGAATAGCAGATGTTTTCTATTTCAGTGATGATATCGTCATAAGAGACTCCTTTGGCATCTGCAATTTCTTCAAGACCTACTTTTTTATCTATCTGTTGAATGATAAAGATTTTGATTTTGGACCTGTTAATAGCAGATTTGATTACTACTTCGGTGGCAGTTTCAATATCATTTTCTTCTACGTAGTTTTCTATTAACTCTATAAATGGTTTTCCAAACTTTAGAACTTTTCCCATTCCAACACCATTGACCTGAGCCAAATCTTCTTTGGTTGTAGGGTAGGAGGTGGCCATTTCTTCTAATGAAGGATCTTGAAAAATGACATAGGGAGGTAAGTTTTTCTGTTTTGCTACTTTTTTCCGAAGGGCTTTTAGCGAATCAAATAATCCTTCATCATAAGCTTTGGTGACATTGTTAGATGAAAAATCGTCATCATCTCCTCCATCAACAGTATAATCTTTGTCTTTAGAAAGCTCTATTGTGTAAGGTGCTTTCATGTATTCTAGTCCTTTCTCAGACAACTTTAAGATGCCGAGGATTTCGATATCTTTTTTCAGTAGTTCGTTCAGCAATGTTTGTCTAACCAATGACCTCCAAAACACTTCGGTTTCTTTACTGCCCTTTTTGAACACATCAAGTTTGTTGTGATCGTAACTTTTAACGTATTGACTTTCTACTCCTCTGATCACATTTACCAAATGGCCAATGCCAAAACGTTCTCCTGTTTTTTGAGCGGTTTCTAGTACTAGTTCAATGTATTTTTGGCCATCAAATTTTGCTTTAGGGTGATCGCAATTGTCACACATTCCTTGATCTTTACAATCAGGAGCAGCATATTCTTCTCCGAAATAATGTAGAAGTTGCACCCTTCGACATACTGACGATTCTGCATAAGCTGACATTTCTTCAAGGAGTAATTTGGCGTTTTCACGTTCAGTTACTGGCTTGTCTTTGTTGAATTTCTCTAGCTTAATAATATCATCCAAGCTATAGAACATTACGCAATTCCCTTCTAATCCA
>CAXBNB010000153.1:0-7998 GCA_963976505.1 uncultured Reichenbachiellaceae bacterium | reverse complement strand
TAAATCAGACAAAGTCGATGTATTGGTAAACAATGCAGGAGTTTTTCTTCCAGGTGAGATAAGTACTGAAAAAGAAGGCAGCCTAGAATCTATGATAAATACCAATCTCTACAGCGCCTATCATTTGTCCAGAAGCCTGATTCAAGGAATGATCTCACGCAAATCAGGTGACATTTTTAATATATGTTCAGTGGCAAGTAAAATGGCTCATCCCAATGGGGGTTCCTATAGCATATCCAAGTTTGCCATGTATGGCATGTCCAAAGGACTGAGAGAGGAACTCAAGCCACACGGCATCAGGGTGACCGCCGTACTTCCAGGAGCAACTTATACTGCCAGTTGGGAGGGGGTTGATCTGCCAGAAGAAAGGTTTATCAAAGCAGAAGATGTAGCAGAAGCCGTATGGTCTGCTTATTCATTGTCGAGAAATTCAGTGGTAGAGGATTTAATTATCCGTCCACAATTAGGTGATCTTTAATAAAAAAACCTTCCAATGGATTGAAACCTTTGGAAGGTTTTTTTATTAAAATTTAATCTTGATCTAGCGCTTGATCTACTAAAAATGCAATGTGCTGACGGTGTGCTCTACTAGCGGTATCACCAGAAGTACTGCTAGCCATTTTTTTAATGGATTTTAGGTTATACAATGCCATAGACTTTGCCATGTTTGTATAAGCACTTTTCACATCTATAATTCCACTTAGTCTTTTCACATATTCAACCTGTAGGTTTTGTCTGAAAGAATTGACCGACTTATAAGCATCGGCTTTAAATATGGCATTATTTAAATCGGCCATGTATTCAGAAAGGCTGTATTTGTTTCCATACAATTCACTGTCAGATATCCTTTGTAAAGTATTCACATGAAGAATGTGAGATAAAATATCTTTTTGTGAAGACAATACTCTTGCATGTAGCTTTGGATCTTCAGTTGAGGAAAAGAAATTAAATCCCCTTCGTTGCAGTGCCAAATAGTTGTACAGTTCGGATGGCACAGCATAAGCTTCAGGTGAAAAAATGTATTGTGACAAAGTATTCATAGCTCTTTTTTGATCTTCGTAAGAAACTGGAGTATAAGGTTTAGTCGTCTCTTGCTGACCTACCATAGACCGATCTACGTAAACACCACCAATGAACCTAGAAATAACCCTACCTGCAATGGCATATTGTCCGGATAAAATATTAAATGACTGAGCCAGTTCTTGGTATGAATTGCCTTCAATACTGTATTTTTCCTTGATTTCACCCATCAGATTATTAACAATTTTAAACCTGTCAATTGAATAACTGATTTGGTCATTGGATAAATCGCCAATCATCACTCTCGGATCAATTGCTTTTCCGGCTGACCTCATGTCATCAGCATCGTTTCCGAAAATCAACTCCGGGTCTGTAGATTTTGAAAGGATTTTTTCAAGATCGTTTTCTGTATCTACAACAGCATAGCCAAATTCTATCGCCCACTGATCATAAGGCCCTACTGCCACATCATAATATTGTCCTTGCTTACTTCTGTCCAAGGTTAAATTGATGGCCGTGTAGTCCATTACAGAACCAGTAAGGCATTTCCCTTTTATAAATTCTTTGTCAGCAAGTTGTTCAGGTGTAAATCGCTGACTTGCCTTCATGTTATGGTTGAGACCCAAGGTATGACCAACTTCATGCATAGTCAATGCAATCATGGACTCTTCCTGCATTCCTTTCAAATCTTCCTTTGAAGCGCCTTCTGCCATCAACAATGCTTGACCAAAAAGGGTATTAGATTGTGTCAAATGCCCCATGCTACAAAGTTCTGGAGTCAATTCTTCTGAATCTTGATCTACATCTGAAGAATAACCATTCGCCAAATCAAATAGCTTATCGTATTTCACCCTATTGGTATGGTGGATGAACTCAAGCATGATATCAGCACCTAAAATTTGTCCTGTACGTGGGTTGACAAAGCTTGGCCCATACCCTCCAAATGGAGGATTAGCGGAAGAAGTCCATCTCAGCACGTTATATTTGATGTCACCGGCATCCCATGTGGCAGTATCGGGCTGCATTTTTACAGCCATTGCATTCTTAAAACCAGCCTGCTCAAATGCTTTATTCCATGCCAACACTCCTTTTTTTATAGACTCTCTAAATTCATAAGGCGTTGTGTTTTCTATCCACCAAGTAATCGGTTCTACAGGTTCAGACAAAGCAGCATTTTTATCTTTCTTTTCCAAGTTCCATCTATGTACCAAATCCATATATGGCACTGCTTCTTTAGTCGTCATATCTGTCACTTTGGTGGTAAAATAACCAACCCTAGGATCATCAATTCTAGCTTGATAGTTGTTTTCTGGTACTGTAATAAAACTGTGTTGCACTTTGACGCTAATGTATCTTAGATCAGTAATGGCATCAGTATCTATTGGATTGGGCTTTTTGTTGTCAAATGTATATTCTACAATGACATCAGAATTTGCTTCGTAGTTTCTAATATCCACATACTTAGTTTTGCCGCTACTCAACCCTCCAAGTTTAAAAGCCTTGGGGTTCTTTGAGAAAGCGGTTACATCAATCACACCCAATACATCTTTTAAGAACAATGGATCAGCATTGATCAAGTATTGTCCTTCTTCAGCACTTCCTGCTTCTATTTTCCCAGAAAACATGATGGCGTTGGATATATTGGCATCAGCAGCTCTACTCAAAGGATTTTCTGGATCAAAATACAAAGAGGTGTTTTGACTCACGAATTCTATTTTGTCATAATACTTCCGGATTTTAAAGATTTGTGAACCACGGAAATTTCCTTTGAACATACGGCCTTCCACTATTCCATTTTCGAAATAATAAAAGTGGATATATTCCTGACCGAGCTGGTCTTCTTTGATTAGCATTTTTAGACTACCAGAAGTCGAGTCTCTATAAAAGGTGAAAAGACCATCTATCATTCCATGCTTTTTGATTGCATCAACTACTTTTTTAGGTCCTTTGTCTTCCTTTTTTTCGGCCGGAGTTTTTTCGGCTACATCATCTTTCTTCTTTTTCTTTTTTTGAGCTTCTACATTGGGAGCGATTGTTATTATAGTAATCAATATCAATCCAAGAAGATATAAAATCTTGTTTTTCATCTATTTATGGGTTAAAGTGAAAATTTATAGAAACGTAATTTAAACTACTTGTTTGATCTGTCACATCACAAGAATTTAAGCGGTAATATTTGTTGATAAGTAGCACAATTCATGAAAATCAAAGGTCATGTATCAAAGAATTGTAATTTAATATGCTATTTCACTAGGATAAAAGGTTATGCTAGTTCCAGCTCCTCAATATATTTCAAACTGCAATAGTCGTAATTCAATTTAGGTCATGTTAGATTTGCAAACCAATGGAAACAGCTAAAAAATACTGTCGCAGCTTAGTCTCTTACCTAAGAAGAGAAACAGTAGAAGTGAAAATAGGGAATGTTCCTATGGGCGGAAATAATCCTATACGTATCCAATCTATGACCACCGTTGATACCATGGATACAGAAAATTCTGTAGCTCAGTCAATCAGGATGATAGAATCTGGATGCGAGTATGTGAGAATTACAGCACCGAGCATCAAAGAGGCTCAAAATCTGGAAAACATAAAAACCGAACTTAGAGCAAAGGGTTACGAAACTCCTCTGGTAGCAGATATCCATTTTACCCCCAATGCCGCGGAGTTAGCTGCAAAAATTGTTGAAAAAGTCCGAGTCAATCCGGGAAACTATGCTGACAAAAAGAAATTTGAAAACATCGAATATACCGATGAATCTTATGCACAAGAGCTAAAAAGGATTAAAGCGAAATTCACTCCATTAGTAGAAATATGTAAAGAGCATGGCACTGCCATGAGAATAGGCACCAATCATGGGTCATTATCAGATAGGATAATGAGCAGGTTTGGAGATACACCTCTGGGAATGGTAGAGTCCGCCTTGGAGTTTCTACGAATCTGCGAAGAATTGGAATACTACGACATAGTACTGTCAATGAAATCCAGCAACACCAGGGTAATGGTGCAAGCGTACAGACTGCTAGTCCAAAAGCTAGACGAAGAAGGCTTAAAGCCATATCCAATACATCTAGGCGTAACTGAAGCCGGTGACGGTGAAGATGGCAGGATAAAATCTGCTGTTGGAATTGGTGCTTTGCTCGAAGATGGCATAGGTGATACCGTACGTGTTTCACTGACTGAAGAGCCAGAATTTGAAGCTCCTGTAGCTCAAGCATTAGTTGATCGATATGCAACCAGATCAGCCAATAAGACAGAGGCGATAACCGAAGAATGCCCTATTGATCCATTTTCTTACCATAAGAGAGTGACCCGAGAAATTTTAAATATTGGAGGACAGAATGTACCACGTGTGATAGCTGACTTGAGTCATTTACAAAATATAGAAATCAATGACTTGAAGGATGTCGGTCACTTTTACCTGCCCGAACCGGACAAATGGAGGATGAATGATACTGGTGCGGATTTTGTCTTTACTGGCAATCACCCTGTTTCTTTTATGCTGCCAAACGGTCTAAAAGAAATTGTGAATTATAGCTGCTGGAGTGAACATAAGGATGAGCAAAACATATATCCATTAATCAGTACCAAAGAGTTCAATGAAAATATTCCATTGCACCCTGAGATAAATTTTGTTGCAGTAGGTGCGAATGAGATTTCTTTTATCGATAAAATAAAAAAAGCTCATAAAATAGTGTTGGTTTTAAGCACCACAGAAAACCATGCCATGGCTTCACTTCGATATTTTATATTCGAATTGATCAGGAAAAAAATTGATGCTCCAGTGGTCATTAGTCGCAACTACACCGACTTAAGCGAAGCGCAATTTCAGCTGTATGCTGCTACTGATATTGGAGGATTGCTTATAGATGGTCTTGGAGATGGCACCATGCTTAACCTAATAACCGCAGAAAAAACCAAAGCAAAATTATCCAATAGTACAGCCTTTGGAATTTTACAGGCAGCAAGAACACGCATGACCAAAACCGAATACATTTCATGTCCTTCTTGTGGACGTACCTTATTCGATTTACAAGAAACCACAGCCATGATTAGAAAACGAACCGATCATTTGAAAGGGGTGAAAATAGGCATTATGGGTTGTATCGTAAATGGCCCAGGAGAAATGGCCGATGCTGACTATGGATATGTGGGGTCTGGCAAGGGTAAAATCACTTTGTACAAAGGTCAGGAAGTAATCAAAAGGTCTGTTCCGTCCAAACATGCCGTAGATGAACTGATAGAAATAATAAAATCGGATGGAGCTTGGGTTGAACCTGATGCCCAACCCATGCTTTCTTAATTTTATTTCAACAATACACCCAATGTAAATCCAGCACTAAACGCCATAGGAAAATCATTTCCGCCTGCTGAAAAGCCGTAAAAATATCCTTGGTCGTCATCGTTTGAAAATCCATATCCTAACCCTACATGCCAGTCGAGGGACATGACCTTGCCAAGTATGTATTGATTGCCATAGTTTATAAGTAAAGCCGCAGCGGTAATTGATTCCGAAGACCTGTCAAAATCCTCATGTCCAAAGATAGAAAGAGCTAGTTCTGGTCTAATATATGATCCTCTAAGCAAATGGGTTCCAAATGTACCTTCAGTGGCATAGGAAGGCTTTAACTTGAATTTAGGCCCTACTTTAACGAATACCCCATTATCTCTGTAGGGTTCATCTATTTTCTTTCCCAATCCAATAATTCCTATTTTGAATTCTATACTAGTGAAATTTTTGAGGTAACGCTCATAGCCAAAAGTAGTATTGCCAGTAAGTGGAGAAAAGAATTCCATTTTAATGACAGACTTTTTTGTGAGCGAGTCCGGTTCAAGAGAAACTTCTTGAGCCAAGGCGGATAAACTAAGCAGACAAAACAAAAAGAATATTGAGAAATTTTTCATGAGATTTATTGTTTGACAATGTAATATTAATGTCAACAAACGAAAGGCAATCCCCCAAGGTTAAAATAAAATTATGTTTAAGGTTTAATATTAGGCCATTGCAACAAAAAGCTCAGGCGATGAATTAAATCCATCAAAGACTTCCTGTAACCAAGCATTCCATTTACCTTAGTCAAAAAAAGAGCATGGAAAGCGATAAACCACAAAAAGACGAAAACTCGATAAAAGAGTATTTTTCTATAGGAGAGGTTTTTACTTATTTTTTCAGAAAAAAAAGCTCCAAAAAAGAGTCCAACATTAACCTGAGGATGATGCACGGCGTGAATAAGTTTTCCATTATTGTGTTTTTACTGGGGATGACCTTTTTTATCATCAAAAAAATCTTTTTCCATTAATTTATGGACATAGAATCTTTCAGAAACTATTGCATTTCTAAACCTTTCGTCACCGAAGAGTTTCCCTTTGACAACAATACACTTGTATTTAAAGTAATGGGGAAAATGTTTGCACTAACAAACGTAGAGGCATTTGCAAGCATCAACCTAAAATGCGATCCTGAAATGGCTGTGGAGTTGAGAGAAGCCTATTCAACTGTAATTCCCGGCTACCACATGAATAAAAAGCACTGGAATACCGTGATGATGGACGGCAGCATTAGTGATGAATTGATTAAAAAATGGACGGATATATCATTCCAATTGGTAGTAGGCAAACTTCCAAAAAAGGAAAGAGAAAAGTTAAGACAACCTTAAAGAATCAGTCGATTTTCACTCCTAAAAAGGCGATCCTCTCCAATAATTTAAAAGCAAAATCATTCCTTATTCTAGAAAATATTTTACATTTTTGGCAGTTATTACTTTGTGTTATGATACTCTACTTAAATTTTCTTACCTGGCAGTGAGATATATAGTATATACTATAGTTGTTGCCTTAGGGCTTGCTGCATCTTCTTGCAAAGACAGGGTGATATGTCCTGCATTCCAAAGTACCTATATTTTGAATGACTCTATACGCATGGCCAAATACTCATTATTCGGAGAAGATTCATTACCGAAGTTTCAGGTAGCTTCAAGGAGAAATAAATATGGTATCAGTGAGAAGTATCGTTTTTTTGATTTTTTCAGGAAAAATTACGACCTCAGAACCGCTCCAAAAACGAACCAGCTAGGCCCTCCAGCCAAGGATTCATTATTTGTACATCCTGGAGATACTTTAGAGCTGATGGATGAGGGAGAATTCATCGCGAGTGACTTTACAGATTCCGATTCGTTGGCAACAGATTCCTTAGCAGTAGTGCCAGATGTGGTTGCCTCTACCAATACAGAACCACAAGGCCCCAAATACAAGTACCGGTACGATCAGAGAAATCCATACAGTACCGAACAAATGTACTACAATAAGTATTTTGGTGAAATGCTAGTCGATAAAAGACCTCCTCCAAAACCTGTGGAAGAAAAAGTTGACGAAGCTATTGTCGAAAGTGACACCACCTCCACTTCAGACAAAAAATTAATACCTGGCTTTTTGAAGAAAAAGAAAAAATCAAAGGATGAAGTGACCGAACCGGAAGAAAACCCAGTAGAAGGCGAGTAAACAGAAAAGCAATTACACTTATTCCTAATTCACTCAATCATCTTGTAATTTTTATTGCGCAAACCTAATAATGGGTGTAATTTTCCATCTTATTATTCTATTTCCACATGCTCTTAAATGCACATCCATTAGCTGAAAGATTGAGACCTTCCTCATTGGCAGAGATGGTTGGACAGGAGCATTTAAAAGGAATCTTGACCCGATCCTTAAAATCTGGAGCAGTCCCCTCCTTGATTCTTTGGGGACCTCCAGGAGTTGGCAAGACTACTATTGCAAATATCATTGCCAATGAAGCTAAACTTCCCTTTTATACCCTGAGTGCCATTAGCGCAGGTGTGAAAGACGTGAGAGAAGTAATTCAACGCGCCAAGATGGGAGCTAAATCTATCTTGTTCATTGACGAAATACATCGCTTTAATAAGTCTCAGCAGGATGCATTACTGGGTGCGGTAGAAAAAGGCTACATCATACTTATAGGTGCCA
>CAXBNB010000152.1:0-8013 GCA_963976505.1 uncultured Reichenbachiellaceae bacterium | reverse complement strand
TATGAGTACTTTGGATTGTGCCGATCCATCGCAAAGCGTACCAGTGAGGAATGAAACAGTGACGGCTTTGCAGGCACTTTCGGCGTTGAACAATCCCTTTATGGTGCGTCAATCGGCCTTTTTTGCAGAGCGTTTGGAAAAAGAAAAAACAGGTTTGAAACCACAATTATTCAGGGCTTTTGAACTGGCACTGCAACGTGAGCCAGATGAAACGGAATTGTCTGAATTAGAAGAATATGCCAATAAGCATGGGTTGCCAGCAGCATGCAGGTTGATTTATGCCATGAACGAGTTTTTATACACCGATTGATATGAAAAGTAAGCACAGACCCATTAACTCAGTATCCCGACGAGAATTTCTTTGGCGTTATGGTGGTGGATTGGGAGGCTTAGCCTTGGCACACCTCATGGGTTGCGGAGACAGCCTTACTTCTGGAAGCTTCCTTTCCAAAGAACAACATGTACCCCACCACTTACCCAAAGCAAAGCGTGTCATTCAACTGTTTATGTCAGGTGCAGCCAGTCAGGTTGATACTTTCGATTACAAACCTGAGCTGATCAAACGCGCCGGAATGCCATTTGATCCCGGAGGTAAGGTAGAGCTTTTCCAAAGTTCGCCAGGTGTGGTGATGCCATCCCCTTGGGAGTGGAAGCAATATGGGGAATGCGGCAAATGGGTAAGTGGATTGGTGCCTCATCTGGCACAATGTGTCGATGACATTGCTTTTTTACCTTCTATGGTGGCCACTTCTAATGTACATGGACCTGCTACTTTTATGCAAAATACTGGGTTTGTATTACCGGGATTTCCAAGCGTGGGGGCATGGGTGAGTTATGGTTTGGGAAAAATCACTGACAACCTGCCCACTTTTGTGGTACTGCCTGATTCTCGGGGCTATGGTCCTGGAGGTCCTAAAAATTGGGGGTCAGGATTTTTACCTTCCAATCATCAGGGAACACTGGTCAGGCCATCATTGGAAAATCCGATAGCAGATTTATTTCCACCTGAAGATGAATTTATTACATCTCAGGCTGACAAAGACGGGATGGAAGTCCTCAACCAATTGAATAGAGCCCACCTCAAAAACAGGGAGCAGGAAGGACGCATTCAGAGCTACGAACTGGCAGCCCGCCTTCAATTGGCAGCCCCGGAAGTCTTTAGCATGGAAGGTGAATCTGAGTCTATTAAAAAACTATATGGTCTGGACAGCCCCGTTACTGAGGACTTTGGGCGCAATTGCCTGATCGCAAGACGACTTTTGGAAAGAGGGACACGTTTTGTGCAGATTTGGAGTGGTGCTGACAATGCTTTTCCCCGTAGAAATTGGGATTCACACGAAGACCTGAAAAAGGATCATGGAGAAATGGCCGCTAGTATGGACAAGCCGGCTGCTGCTTTGCTGATAGACCTCAAGCAGAGAGGAATGCTGGACGACACCATCGTATTTTGGACCACAGAGTTTGGTCGCATGCCTTGTAGCCAGGGCAGTGCCGGCAGAGACCACAACCCGTTTACATTTACATCTTGGGTTGCGGGTGGAGGCATCAAAGGTGGAGTAACTTATGGCGCCAGTGACGAGTGGTCCTATAAGGCAGTCGAAAATCCAATCTATTGCTATGATTTGCACGCCACAATTTTGCACCAATTGGGAATTGATCATAAGCGCCTAACTGTCCAAAACAACGGTATTGACCGAAGGTTGACTGACGTACATGGCCATGTGATCAAAGATATAATAGCCTAAAACAAGATAATTGTACTGCGTAAATACCTAAAGTCTGGTTTTGCAATGGATTGACTTTATTTTGTAGATTGCATGCGGATGAAAAAGAACATTGAGCAAATACAATGGAATTTGTTTAGAGAAGGGGATCGAAAGGCCTTTGAGCATATGTTTTTAACATTCAATCCCATTCTTTTTACCGTAGGCCTAAAAATGACATCTGACAAGTCATTGATTGAGGACAGTATCCATGAAATATTTATTGACTTATGGAATAAGAGATCAAAATTACCAGAGGTAGATACTGTAAAGTACTATTTAATAGTTTGCTTTAGGCACATGCTCTTATCTTATCTGAAGGAGAGTAATAGAGCTGTTGAAATCAGTGAACAATTGGTCACCCAAGTTGACCCAGATGAGTACAAGCAGATCGAAGACCAACTGAATGCGGATACCATCAGCAAGTTGAAAAATGCTATAAACGACCTACCACCTCGACAAAAGGAAATCATTGAACTAAGGTATATGAAATCCATGGGCTATGATGAAATCCAGGAAATAATGTCTATCAATTATACTTCTTCCAGAAAACTGGTTTACAAAGCCATTAACAACCTCAAGAAACACCTTAAAAATGATAATTTAGGTGTTTTGTTGATCTTGGCCATCCTGAGCTGAGCCCTAAAGCCATCAACTTTAATTTGTAAGTTTTAATGATTTTGTTCTCTGAACAAAAAAATATTACTAATTGAGGCTACAAAAGTTGTTTACTCCCCTCTTATCTACTAAAGCAACAAAATCTCTTCATAAGGTATATGGAAGAGTGACATTATTTTCATAAAATGAATATAGACAAATTAGAAATAGAAGACCTTCTGCTAGACAAAGGATTCAGAAATTGGGCATCAGGAATTGAAGATGACGAGTCTCAATTTTGGGAACTGTTAAAGGAAGAGTATCCACATTTTAAAAAGGCCATGATACAGGCCAAATTAATTGTAATTACCGCAGAAGATGAGCTTCCAGTCATCAATGATGAAACCAACAACAAAATGTTGGTCAATTTAAGAAAAAAGCTTGGTTGGGGAAATGAGAAAGTAGTCAGGAAGTTGAGTTTGTCTAAAAAGCATATGTACTTTAAAGTTGCCGCCACAATGGCATTGATCATTACTTTTGGTGTGGTTGCTTTTGAAATGGGCGAAAGGAACAATGCTAAAGAAGCAACACATAGCGTAACTGAGGTATTTGTGGAAAAGAGCACTCCCAAGGGTGCTAAACTGAATTTTTACTTAGAAGATGGGACGCATATAATACTGAATGCTGAAAGTAAGGTGAAATTCAGTAGTACTTATGCTACAGATTCGAATAGGAATGTCTATTTGGAAGGAGAGGCATATTTTGAAGTAGCCAAGGACAAGAAAAGACCATTTACTGTTTTTACGGATAATTTGAGCACAGTAGCACTGGGTACTGCATTCAATATCAATGCCCACCCAGAAGAAAACGAAGTACAAATATCACTGATAGAAGGATCGGTCATGGTGAAAAACTCAACAACTGATTCGGACGTGATTCTCGTGCCAGGAAATCGGCTATCGGCTGATAAAACAAAGAATACATTCACCCAAGGTGATTTCGACTTGAAGAAAGTGACATCATGGAAAGATGGAATCATCTTTTTGGATAAAACAGATTTTTATGAGTCCATTCAGATCTTGGAAAGATGGTATGGAGTTAATATAACTGTATCAAATAAACCCAAAACATTTTTGACATGTTCTGGTGTCTTTGAAAATGACAACCTCGCCAATGTACTTAAAAGGCTAGGATTTGCTTTGAAGTTCGATTTCGAGATAAAAAATAAAGATGTTAAACTGAAATTTAAATAAGCCAATGACATAAAACCGTAAACAAAAAAACAGGAGCTATCAGATAGCCCCTGCTAAAAAAGATCAAATAATTATTGTTGCCTATCGCCAAATATTCAGACAATAAATATCTGTTCTAAACGAGTAAAAGTGAAACTTTTAACTATTCAAATATATGAAAAATAAAATCTTACAGGTCATTATTACTATATCAAAATATACGGCCATCGTTTTCCTTCTTTTGGGAATCTCCTTCAGTTCTATTTTAGCGGAAAAAGGGAGTGCTCAGACCAAAAGTGTGAAAGATGTATTGGTTGACGTCAAATTAAAGAACTCGACACTCAAGCAAGTGTTTAAAACGATCGAGGATCAAACAGAGTTCAACTTTGTTTATAGCGAGGAAAACGTGCATCCCAGAAGGCATAAAGTTAGCTTGGATCTTAAGCAATCAACAGTAGAAACTGCACTTTTGGAATTATCACGTCAAACTGGCTTGAAATTTAGACAAGTCAATGAACGGATCAGTGCCACCAAAGCCCAAGAATCCTCGGGTGAAAAAGCATACACTGTAGATATATTATCTGATGTTAACATCTCAGGTAAAATTACCGACGAAAACGGAGAAGGGTTGCCTGGCGCTAATGTCGTGTTGAAAGGAAGTACAAGCGGTACAACCACAGATATGGATGGCAACTATAAGTTCAGTGCCCCCGATGATGCGGTTTTGGTAATATCTTACGTAGGGGATCTCTCAAAAGAAATATCGATAGCGGGAAGGAGTACTATCGATGTAAGCATGGAGCCTGATGATAACTTGCTTGAAGGAATAGTTGTTGTTGGTTACGGAACTCAAAGAAAGAGTGATTTAGTGAGTGCTGTTGCTAAAACTGATTTAACCAAGGCACTTGTAGCACCGACTCCAGACATCAATGAAATGCTAAGGGGACGAATACCTGGCTTACAAGTTGATGTTGGAGGTGGAACTTTGAGACCAGGTGGAACTTCCGATATAATTTTTAGAGGACGGAGTTCAATTGAAGGAAATGTGAGTGGAATTTATGTAGTCGATGGAGTGGTAAGAACGGGAGGGATTGAAGACATTAACCCTGATGATATAGAATCCATTGATTTTTTAAAGGATGCTTCTGCACAAGCAATTTATGGGTCTAGGGCAGTTAATGGCGTAGTGCTTATTACTACAAAAAGAGGTGCATATGATGATTTCAGCGTTACTTATCATGGATTCACAACTACTAAAAACATTGAGCGAAACTTTGATGTATATAGTGGACAGGAATTTGCCAATCTCAGAAGAGAAGCACATAGGTCAAACAATGCTGACGATGAATATTCGAATGATGAAGACATTTTTTCAGTTATAGAGTTGGAGTCTATTGCAAACAATCAATTTGTGGATTGGGAAGATGAGTTGCTGCGAAAAGGAAAAGTAAATAGTCATACCATTGGAATTTCGGGAGGTACAGATCAAACGAAAATCTATGGAAGTTTGAACTATTTCAAGGAAGATGGAATCATACCGACTTCCAGTTATGTTAGGAAAAACCTGCGTTTAAATGTAGATCAAAATATCAGCAACAAGCTTTCAACAGTATTCAACATTAGTCTTCAAGACGATGCTACAGAACGCACCGCTAATGTAAATGTAATCACCATTTCCCCACTTGGTAGGGCATATGATGAAAATGGAGCTTTGTTGCGATTCCCGAGTGGAGAAGAAGGAACTTCAACAAGCCCGCTTTGGAACCTACGAGAATCTGATCATGATGTGAAAGGAAATAATTTTGTGGCCACCGTAATTCCTAAATGGCAAATAACAAAAAATATTCTTTATCAATTTAAAGGATCGGTTACAAGAAAAAATTCAGAACGAGCGCAGTATCTATCCTCATTACACAGTAGTGGAGAAACTCACAGGGGCATTGCAAGGATTGATAATCAAATACGAGATGCATTCCTCATTGAAAACATATTGACATTTGACAAACGATTCAATGAAAACAATAAGCTTGATATAACCTTTGTTCAAGCTGTTGATGAAAATAAATTCACTCAATCCCTAACAGAAGGTAGAGGGTTTATTAATGAAACATTGGGTTATGATGGGATTACAAATGCCATAGGAAGTGTTACTGTTGAAAGAAATAAAACGAAAATCCGTACTGCCTCATTTATGGGTAGAGTCAGGTATAATTTATTTGATAAATATTTATTTACCACTACTTTGAGGGCTGACGGAGCTTCCGTAAATGCTGAAAACCATAAATGGACATACAATCCTGCAGCAGCCTTTGCCTGGAAAATGCAAAGTGAACCATTCCTAAAGGATGTTGATGTTGTACAGGAACTTAAACTCAGAGTAAGTTATGGGTCATTGGCCAATGCCCTTAGCCGCCCATATACATCTCTGTTCACTGCAGAAGGACAAAATTATATATTTAATGATGAGTCATCTGCCGGATATTCACCCTCCGTGGTATTGCCAAATGTTAATTTGAAGCATGAAACAATTACTACCTTAAATTTTGGTTTAGACTTTTCACTGTTTAAATCTCGCTTAGTAGGAAATATTGATATCTATAATTCCACAACTCATGATTTATTACTAAGACGAGGGGTTCCTTCAATTACAGGGTACCAATATACTTATTTTAATGCTGGAAAACTTGAAAATAAAGGCATTGAACTGAGCTTGACTTCTAACTTGATCAATACAGAAAATTTTAGTTGGTCGGTAACAGCAATCTGGTCGAATAATAAGAATAATTTGGCGGAACTGTACAGTGATGGAAATGGTGATCCCATTTTGAATGACGATACATATGGCTATTATGTAGGACAGTCCACATCCGTTATTAGACAATATAAGTTTGATGGTATTTGGCAAGAAGGGGAAGATTTTGAAAATTCACCTCAGGCGAACGCGGAATCAACAAACCCGCAGGCTGATTTGAGGCCAGGCGATATCAAAATCAAAGATACAAATGGTGTGGACGAAGAAGGAAACCCAACTGGTGTTCCAGATGGCCGTATCACCCCAGAAGATCGTGTATTTATTGATAGTAACCCTGATTGGTTTGGTTCTTTATCGTCAATCCTTTCGTATAAAGGTTTTGACTTAATGCTTGATTTCTACATAGTTGAAGGAGCTACTAAAGTGAACCCGTTCTTGTCTGATTTTAACAATGGAGGAACACTATCGGGAAAATTGAATGGAGTGAAAGTCCCCTATTATACACCAGAAAATCCTTCTGGCACATTTCCCAGACCAAATTTTGATACAGCTCCGCAATACCTAAATGCCTTGGCTGTGAAAGATGCATCTTATGTTAGGTTAAGAACCTTGCGCCTTGGATATACCCTTCCGGAATCTATTATAAGTCGACTCAATATTGAAAAGCTTCAATTTTATGTGACTGCTACCAATGTTTTTACCAATACAGATTATATAGGATATAGTCCTGAGGTAAATATCAGAAACACATTCTCTAATGCGGATACTGGGTATCCAGATGCGCGGAGTTTTACAATCGGAGCAAAAATTAACTTCTAGTTATAAAATATTTAGATCATGAATACCAATATATTTTTTTATAGATCAAAAGCTTGTTTAGTACTTTTAATGGTGTTGATAACTTCTGGGTGTGAAGATTTCCTGGAAGAGCAGCCGAGCACATTGATTGATTCAGATTTTGTTTACAGCACCCAGGAAGGATTAAAATCCGGGATTGTCAGTTTGTACAAATTTAACCGTGATCGGTATGACAATGGTACCCAGGACTTCATGGGAGGTGTGGTAATGTCCTCAAGAAGTGATTTAGCCTTCAGTCGCAGTGGCTATACTGGACTTATGGGTCGATACCAGCGGGGTGTTTCTCCTGTTGACCTTGGTGCAGATTTCCTCTCCACTTTATTCTGGAGGCATTTCTACAACCTAGCCAATAAGGCCACCGATATTATAAATGCGGCTGAGATGCTGGACCTGGATGAAGATGTGAAAAATGAAATAATAGCTGAAGCAAAATTCTTTAGAGCACATTCTTATTTTTATCTCTATAGAATGTACAATAATATCTATGTCAATACTGAAACCATCACCGTTGATAATGCCTTTGACGTTATTGAAGATAGGTCATCTGACGTAGAAATTTTCGCATTGCTCAATAGTGATTTAGACTTTGCTATTCAACATTTGGATTGGGTTCGACCTTTTGGTCGAGTGACAAAAGGAACTGCCAAGCATTCAAAAGCAAAAGTAGCTATGTGGCAAGGTGAATGGGAAGAAGCCAAGAACCAGGCCCTTTCTGTTATAGAAGACCCTGAGAGTCCCCATAGCTTAATGCCAACTACGGCAGAGGTTTTTGCTGGCGATCGCAATCATTCAGAACAATTATTTGTTATAC
>CAXBNB010000151.1:0-8033 GCA_963976505.1 uncultured Reichenbachiellaceae bacterium | reverse complement strand
CAACATCTTGCTGGCAACAACGCTGCTGCGGCAGATGCCTTGAATGTGGTACGTGCAAGAGCTGGAGCCTCTGCTATTACCACAGGAGATGTAGATATGGATTTTGTACTTGATGAGAGAGCAAGAGAGCTTTATGCAGAAGAGGATCGAAGATTGACCTTATATAGAACTGGGAAGTTTGTTGATAGGGTAAAAGCGATGAACCCCCAAGCGGCTCCCGGAGTACAAGCTAAACACGCATTGTTTCCTGTTCCACAAAGTGTAATTGATACAAATGTTGATGCTGTTATGCCACAAAACCCTGGCTATGATAAGTAAGTTTAAAATTTTTTAGAATAAAAAATATACCCCACGAATAGTATGGGGTATATTTTTACCCAATTGGTTTCCGTTAATTAAAAATTATCTTTTTTTATGTCTTTAAATAAAATAACCCTCGGATTTCTGACATTTCTGATTTCTGCAATTTCTACATCCCAAGCGCAAACAACAGAAAATCCCTTTCCAGAAATGTATAACATTGTATGGAATGCTCAGAGCAAGGATGCTGCTGGGTCCATGCCTGTAGGAGGTGGGGATATTGGATGTAATGTGTGGGTGGAGGATAACCAATTGCTATTTTATTTGCAGCGCAGTGGCATACACGATGAGTTCAACGGATTTCCTAAGTTGGGTAGGGTACGGTTCTGGACGGCACCCAACATATTTGACCAGGCATTGTCTTTCAAACAAGTACTAAAACTACAAGACGGCAGTATTGAAATCACAGCCCATCACGCAAGTCATGGAAATATAAAAATTAAAATATGGGTAGAAGTACATCGTCCGGTGATACACGTAGAATCCAGTTCAAGCAAAGAGTTAACCTACTTTACCCAATACGAATCATGGCGTACGCAACCACGTGCACTTGATCCCAAGAGCGTTTTGGGTGAACGCTGGGGGTGGTGGGATGTGGAAGGTTGGCGTCAAGCAGCAGTACTTGAACCGGACCAGTTTATTCAGGAAACGAATGGCATGGTTTTTTACCATATCAATCCGGATGAAAAATTAACAAGTAAACAGGCCTATGAAAATATGGGACTTGGAGAATACTATGGTAAATATAAAGACCCGCTCAAAGATTTAGTATGGGGAGGTAGGATAGGTGGAAAGGATTGGTCTTATGAAGGCAAATATGATGGTAAATACCAATCAACAAACTATACAGGGTGGCGCTATAAAACGAAAAATGCCTCTAAAAGAAATGAAGTATCGATGGGACTTCTTACCAGCTATGCTGATACGGGTGAAAAATGGCTATCTGAACTAAATGAACAGCATAAAACCGCCAACACTGGAAAAGCTCAGGCTTGGAAGAAAAACCAAGAGTGGTGGTCAGAATTCTGGAAAAAATCGCACCTTGTAATAAACTCGAATACCATCAAGAAAGATTCGGTTTGGGAAGTCGGGCGTAATTATAACCTCTTCCGGTACATGACTGCTTGCAATGCTTATGGTAAAAATCCAACCATGTTTAATGGCGGTTTGTTTACGTTCGACCCAGAATTGGTAAAAGGACAGCACCATCCCTTTCATCCTGATTGGAGACGATGGGGTGGGGGTAATTACACACAACAAAACCAGCGTTGGATCTATTGGCCGATGCTCAAGTGGGGAGATAAAGACCATATGAAGGTGCAATTCAACCATTTTATGCGTTCCTTGGATGTGGCTAAATTGCGTGTACAACATTTTTATGGGCATGAAGGAGCACTCTATCCTGAATCATCTACCATTTATGGCTTACCTTTTCCAATGTTATATGGGTTCGATTCCAGTTACATTCAAAAAAGACAAAGGACAAAATGGATGGATCCTGGTGCGTCCAGAAGTGCAGCTGTTAAGAATCACCATACCGGTATTCTTGAAATATCATATATGATATTGGAATATCATAGGTACACAGGAGAGAATATTACAGAATGGCTGCCTCTGGTAAAAGCAGCATTGGATTTTTACGACCAGCATTACCAAATGCAGGCTCGGGTGAATATTGACCAACGATACGATAAAGACGGCAAGCTCATCCTCTTTCCAACCAGTGTTTGCGAGCAGCATTTTTATGCTACCAATGGCGTACCAGATGTTACAGGCTTGCAGGCTATAGTTGAAAGTGCTTTGAATCTACCTGAAGAATGGCAAAATGAGTTTTTTGAAGGTAAGGATGAATTGCTTAGGCTTCAAAAGACCATTCCGGAGATTTATTATGAGGTAATCGATGGAGACCAAGTTATACCACCGGCCAGAAGTGTGGCCTATTCGAATATAAATTTGAACAATGAAATTTACTTGAATTACCCCATGTTTCCGTTTAACCGCATTAAACTGGGAGACAAGGAAATGGATTATGTCCACAATACTTATAAGCATTCCGCAGTATGGCAACCCACTACTTCTTGGGAAGCACATGTGAGTTGGACCAATGCCAATGTGGCTTACGCCAGAATGGGAATGGTTGAAAAAGCCGAAGAATTTGCATTTAAGAAATTGGGAAATGGAGATTATCGCTTTCCTGCTTTCTGGGGGCCTGGGTACGACTGGGCACCTGACCACAACTGGGGGGGTACAGGTGTTGTGGGTTTACAGGAAATGATCATGCAAACAACCGATGACAAGATTGTGTTGTTACCTGCATGGCCTAAGAACTGGAATGCAAATTTTAAACTTCATGCTCCCCAAAATACCATTGTAGAGGGAAAAGTTGAAAATGGAAAAATTGTTGATTTGAAAGTTACGCCAGAATCAAGAAGAACGGATGTGGTAATTTGGAATGATTAAAAAATTAAATATTAAAAAATGAAGTTGATTAAAAATTTAACAGTTTACATGGCTTTTCTGTTGGTGTCTTGCCAAGTATTTGCCCAAAATCAAACATGGCCTATTTTAAAACACTACGACCAAGACCATGTACATAATATTGCTTTGCCCACTGGAGGAATAGGAACAGGAACCATTTCCCTAGGTGGTATTGGAGACTTACGG
The DNA here is from genome assembly GCA_963976505.1 of uncultured Reichenbachiellaceae bacterium. GTDB lineage: Bacteria > Bacteroidota > Bacteroidia > Cytophagales > Cyclobacteriaceae > CAXBNB01. The sequence continues at coordinate 5,009 of CAXBNB010000151.1, read as the reverse complement.
GATTGGAACATCATGAACAAACCTGCTCTGGGAGAGGCTGTTACTTCTTCTAGAAATACTTCTCCATTTTTTGCCATATACACAAAACCAGAAGGAGGAAAAGCAAAAACCTTGGGTCTGATGGGACCAGTACCCCTATACACTTATGGAAACCATTCAGATGGCAGGGTGGTTAATAACCACGGCATTCCTCGCTTTAGGGAGGCTAGTTTTGATGCGGCCTATCCATTTGGTCAAGTAAACCTATCTGATGTTGATATGCCAGTGGATGTGACGATAAAAGGATTCAATCCCTTAGTTCCAGCCAATGTGGACGAAAGCAGTATCCCAATATTCATTTTAAGATATGAAGTGAAAAATAAAACGGATAAGAACGTAGACATATCAATTAGTGGGTCTATACTCAATGTCATAGATTATGATGGGGCATTTGACAATAGAAACTTGTTTAAAGAAGAAAATGGTCTGAAAGGTGTTTTTATGTATAATGAACAGGAAAACTCCAAAAAGCGTACCTGGGGTAATATGGCACTGACGACACCCGAGAAAACAGGTATTTCGTACCAGACATCTATGAGTGTACCAAAATCTCCAAGGGATATGTTTGCATATTGGAAGGATTTCAGTACGGATGGCGTTTTAACAGAAAAAACGTTTGAACTTGGAGATGTTCGAAGGGCATCTTTAGCAGTTAAGAAAACACTGGCTCCAGGTGAGTCTAAAGAATTTCAATTTTACATTACTTGGCATTTCCCAAACCGACTTGACTGGGACTCTAAGGAGGTAGTAGGAAATTATTATACTACGCAATATGTAGATGCCTGGGATGTAGTAGCCAAAACACATCCAAGAGTAGCCGCTCTTGAAAAGAAAACCATTGATTTTGTTAATGCATTTATAGATACCAATATTCCTGATGTCGTAAAGGAAGCTGCCCTTTTTAATATGAGTACGTTGCGTACAGAAACCTGTTTCAGGACTCCTGATGGCATGTTTTACAGTTGGGAAGGCATCAACGATAATGGAGGTTCTTGTTGGGGATCATGTAATCATGTTTGGAATTATGAGCAGACAACACCGTTTATATTTGGGGAATTGGCACAATTACAACGTCAGTTGGAGTTCGGTCATGCCACCAATGATGAAGGCGTCATGAGTTTCAGGGTTTCATTGCCAATTGAAAAAGCCGATGATTATGTAAAAGCTGCAGCGGACGGGCAAATGGGAACAATTGTAAAAATGTACCGTGACTGGCAACTCTCTGGGAACGATGAGCTATTAAATGAGCTTTGGCCCAAAGTTAAAAAGGCAATGGAATTCAGTTGGGTAGAAGGCGGATGGGATGCAGATAAGGATGGTGTAATGGAAGGTGTGTTGCATTATACCCTAGACGTGGAAAATTATGGCCCCAACCCACAGGTTCAGCTATGGTACTTATGTGCTCTAAAAGCTACAGCTAAAATGGCTGACTATCTTGGCGATAATGATTTAGCAGAAACCTGCAAAAAGCTTTTTGAAAACGGAAGTGCTTGGACCGATGTAAACCTGTTCAATGGGGAATATTACGAGCATAAGATCAGTCCTTGGGTGAATGAAGAACCCATTTCACCAGTATTTTTAGTAGGAGCGGGAGCAAAGGATCCGAAGAATCCTGTTTATCAGATTGGTAATGGATGTTTGGTGGACCAACTAGTTGGACAATATATGGCTCATATCTGTGATTTTGGTTATCTGGTGAATGAAGAGAAAATAAAAACTACCCTGCGAAGTATAATGAAATACAACTATATGCCTTCGCTATCGGGACATTTTAACAACAATCGAACTTATGCTTTAGGCGAAGAGGCGGGACTGATAATGGCGAGCTTCCCTAAAGGTATGGATACTTCATCCGAAGGCCTTCCTTTTGGAGAACTCATGACAGGATTTGAATATACAGCCGCCAATGGGATGTTGTATGAAGGGATAGTCGATGATGGGCTAAAAGTAATAGGGGATATCAGAGATCGTTATGATGGATTAAAACGAAATCCTTTTGGTGAAATAGAATGTGGTCGTCATTATGCTCGTGCCATGACGGCATACGGGGCAGTCTTGGCCTTGACAGGCTTTCATTACTCCGGTGTTGAAAAAGCCATGAAATTTAAGAATATGAATGGCATCTATTTTTGGGCCAATGGAACTACCTATGGCACCCTTGAACAAAAAATAAATGGAAACAAAACTACCGTGACACTTAAAGTAGTAGGTGAGAAGCCATTAGCACTTAAGACTTTTGAATTGGATGGGGTGGGGATCCATTCATTTGGTAAAGGCATGTCAATAAAAGACTCCATTGAGTTTACAGTGAAGCATAGAAAAATTTAAAAAAACCAAATTTATTGAATTAGATAATTTGAGGTAGCTGATGGCATCATGTATTTTGAAGCATAAAATTCGCCATGATTACAATAATAATGGTCAACTCTGCATCTTCACCAGGATACAGAAGGATTTTTTTTAGAGCAAATTAAGGTTTTGCCACAGTAGAATTAGTGATATCGTTTGAATCTACATAACGGAATACAAAGTAATAGAATATAAATAAGTTAATAATTAGACATAGATAAGAATACTATGAGACATTTTTTTTGCTTTTTTCTTTTGATTCTTTTGCAATGGGGTTGCACGCAAGAACCATTAAATAAAGAAAACTTTGTTCAAGCCATTGAAAATGGTAAACAAGCCAATGAAGGATATATAAGAAGTTTAAAACTAACCAAAGCTTGGCTAGAACATGTTGATCCTGAAAGTGGATTGATACCAACGGTTTTAAACAATGAAAGAAAAGACTATTGGGAAGTAGAAAATTCGGCTGCTGATAATTACCCGTTTATGGTTCTTACTTCCTACCTGCTGGATGAAGACTTATATAAGGGACAACTGCTGGATATCCTTCATACAGAGAAGGAATTGACCTCCCGTGTTCGGTCTTTACCAGATACCTATCAATTTTCAACTAAAAAATTTAAGAGAGAAGAAGCGGACTTGAATTGGGTAATTTTTGGGGCTTCAGAGTATTTAAAAGATGGGTTGCTTCCGCTATTGGAATATATTGGAGATTCTCCTTGGAAAGAGCGCATGATGGAGATGTTGGGCGATCTTCCACATGTATATAAAGTCTTAAAAGATGTAAGCTTGGAGGATGAACAGGGAGAGCAAGGGAATTACTTGTCAGCATCACAGGAAATTAATGGAGAAATGTTACAAACACTATCAAGGGTGTATTGGATGACCGGGGATAAAAAATACTTAGACTGGGCAGTCAGCATTGCAGATTTTTATCTTGGAGGGGAAAATGATTTGAGCCAGTCTGAATCCCTAAGACTAAGAGACCATGGTTGCGAAGTAGTAGGTGGCTTGAGCGAACTATATGTAACCCTTCACTATGTAAATCCCGAGCTTAAAGAAAAATATCGTAAAAATTTCCATAAACTCTTGGATAGAATTTTAGAAGTTGGAAGGAATGAGGATGGTATGTTTTTTAATGCAATCAATGCAAAAACAGGGGTGGTCAAAGACAGTATGATCGTAGATAATTGGGGATACCTTCTAGATGCTCACTATTCAGTGTATCTGGTTGATGGAACAGAAGCATACCGCAAGGCTTACTTTGAAGCGATTAAGCATCTTAATACGAAGTATCGGAATTTTTTATGGGAAGGAACGAGTTGCGATGGATATGCAGATGCCATCGAAAGTGCTATTAACCTTTACAATCGTGAACCGGATAGTTCACTGAAAGAATGGGTAGATAGTGAAATTCAGGTAATGTGGGACATGCAAAAAGATAATGGTATTGTGAGTGGGGTATACCCAGACGGAAATTTCACGAGGACAAGTATCATGTACAGTTTGTGGAAGACACAAGGCACACATTGCCGTCCTTGGCGCGAAGATTTAAAATTTGGAGCTGATATGAAAGGTGATGATTTGCTCATTTCTATCGAATCAGAAAATTCTTGGGAAGGTATATTGACTTTTGATCGCCAAAGACACAAGGAGATTCTGAATTTGCCTATAGACTACCCACGTATCAATCAATTTCCTGAATGGTTTGTGGCCGACAGGGAAAAAGAGTATGAGCTTGTTTCTTCGGACAGTAAATTGAGCAGGGTTTACTCAGGTGATGATTTGATTGATGGGATCGCCATTGATATTGATGATGGTAAACCTGTACTTATTAAAGTAAAAGTTAAAAATAATTAGAACATCATGGGGGGGAGCTATAGTCAAACTACTTGATCTGCTCAACGATTTTGTGCTGGATATCGGTTATTGTGAAAGCGATGTGATGGCTGCTATTGATAATAGAGTTGTTGTTGATCACTTATTTCATGGTCCGTCTGGGCATTTTGGTTTGAAAAGATATTTGGGCAAAAAGGAAACAGCAATTAAGAAAATAAAAGTTGTGTCCCAGTATTATGCGTTGACTAACTTATAAGACATGCTAAAAACAACTGAATTTAATAAAGATATTCTCACCCACCTGCTCACTCCGGCAGGCCCATTACCTACTATTCAGGATCCTGATGGAGTGTATCCTTATCAGAGTTATGTCGAGACATCCAATAGACCTGTGATTAAGACGTATCAGTTTGTAAGCCTAGAAAATAATCACATGAAAGTTGAAATATGCCCGGATTTGGGAGGCAAGGTTTATTCTATTATTCATAAAAAATCGGGTAAGGAAGTACTATATGTGCCTCAAGTGATTAAACATACACGTATTCTCCCACGGTTCTATTTTGTGGCTGGTGGAATTGAAGTCAGTTTTCCTATTTCCCATACCCCTTCTCAAAACGAAAAAGTTCATTATCAACTAGATAATGCCAAAGACAGGATTTACGTGTCAGTAGGTGAGACAGAACTACGATTTGGTATGCAATGGACGGTTGAGTTTTCACTAGGAGCAAATGACGAATTCCTTACTCAAAGATGTCTGTTTGTCAATCCCACTATTAAACCTC
>CAXBNB010000150.1:0-8037 GCA_963976505.1 uncultured Reichenbachiellaceae bacterium | reverse complement strand
GATGCTATTGCCAGGTTATTGATATAAGCATACGAGATCAAATTCAGTTTGGTAGTTGTTACACCCAAGATTGATACGGGTATATAGTTTTTTGCATTTAATGCATAATTAGCAACCAAATTGGTATTCACATCGAATCTATTATTTTCTATCAATACTTCTGGTTGCACAAAATCATTGTAGTTCAATTTCTTTTCCGCTGAGATGCTGAGTAAATTGGACAACACAATCTCCTTTTTGAAGCCTTGAGAAGATAAATCTGTCAGGTAATACATTGTAGAATCAACCACATTCGTTTTTCCATACAACAGCGCAATATTATTCTTCAGAGGAGCGCTTTTTGGATATTTTTTCAACCCATCCTGATACGCAAACAAGGCATCAAAAAATTTATTATCCTTCTCGTATTCGATACCGAGATTCACAAAAGCATATTCCGAAGGTTGTTTCTCAGTAGCATTTTTAAATGCAATTATTTTCTTCTGAGGTTCATCTCTTAAAAAACCAAGAGTGTAATTGGCCTTGTGGTTATTCACTCCATACCTTGAGCTTTCATGGTACATGGTAATTGCAGCCATTTTATTGTCATTTTGTATGTAGAGGTCACCCAATCCATTGTAAAATGCTGCGATCCCCTGATATTTCGCCACCTGATTCGATGAAAAATATAAAGCCGCAACCACAATCAATCCAGCCAGTCTTGAAGTAAAATATGGAAGGTTGTCTTCCTTATAGGCTATTTTATAAACCTCCAGGTTTTTCATCAAATAGTTCACAAAATTGACAATGATGTAAATGAAAAACATCGAACCGAAACCAAGATGACCAAAAACGATTGCATCTTCAATTACCTCTAGAGCTACATCGTTGGATTGAAAAACATGAAATCCTATAAAGGAAAAACAGCAAATCATTAACCCACAATACAAATAGGCTGTGTAAGGATAAAATGGCAATATGCCTTCGTATAAAACTTCTCTACTTTTCATTCCCCAAAAACCTATAATCGAAGAAATGATCAGTAAAAAGAAAGCATTGACATAATAAATGTCCCATTCCAAAAAGCCAGAGTTATGCATCTGGACTAATCCTAAGTTTAATAAATACACCAGAGACAAAATCACAAAGTGTTTCGTATTGCTAGTATTCAATTGCGAAGAACTGTCGGTCGTCACCCTCAGTATGGCATAAATTATCTCGTGTGAAACCAGAAATATGAATACTATAGCAACTGCTACAACCGAGATAAAACTGTAACTGACTAGGTATAGAAAAGGATTGGATACACCAGAAAAATAATAAACCAATACTGCAACTACCGCTGTTAGCCCCGCAAACGTCAAAAACCTCCACTTTATTCCAACACTCTCTTTGATAGCATTGAAGTAGTAACTAACTATAGCGTAAGCTAAAAAAACAGCTATAGTAACAGTCTGATCATACAATCCAAATATCCCTAGTAGTTCAAACCTTAAACTGATCATCAAAACCATAAATAGTCCCATCGATACTGTGTACCAAAATTTTCCCAGGTAGGTTAAAGTAGTCAGGCAAACCAGAAGTCCAAAAGCAACTAAAAGCAAATAGATGTAGCCGCTAATGGGATCTAACACAGCTTCATTGCCAATAAACTTTTGATCGACAAGAAATAGCTGCACATTGAAGTCCAATAAGCCCCCTAGGTGCGGGTAACCCTCAAACACCAAATCCAAAGGCTTCAGGCTGCTATTTACCAACCATTCGATAGACAAGTCATTGCCTAAAAAGAAAAAAGTGGCGCAAGCAACCAGCAAGAGAAGTATCAAAGCGAGCAAAAACTTATAATAGACCTTGAATTCCTGATCCCAACTATCCCAATAAAATTTAAATTTCATGATTTTGTTCTATGAATTATGAACTGACCTAAGCGAACAGATTTCAAGTGCTAAATTAGAGAATCTAAAAATATCTTAGCCTAAGACCAATCATTTAATCTGATGAACCTTTTTCACACAAGTCTCTGTTCTTCCATATATTGCAGCATGGGTAGTTTTCAATCTTTTATGAATACTGCATTGAAAAAAATACTTTATTTAATACAATTTATGTACTTTAGCTTTATTTGAGGCTTTATACCTTATTGGTAAACAGTGACCTACTCTTTGAAACAATTAATACAAAAACGAAAATTATATTAGAAAACAAGCATTAGTTATGGTTAAGAAAAAAATCAGAATGGGAATGATCGGTGGAGGTCATGGTTCTTTTATTGGAATTTTACATCGAATAGCTGCCTATATGGGCGAAGATTATAACTTAATAGGCGGTGCATTTGATTTCGATTACGACAGAGCCAAACTATTCGCTGAAGAATTGGAGCTGGATCTTTCAAGGGTATATGAAAACATCGATGTGTTTATTGAAAAAGAATTAGCCCTTGACAAAGACTCAAGAATAGAGGTAGTGGTGATTGTCACTCCTAATTTTCTCCACTATTCCATGGCTAAAAAACTCATTGAAGCTGGATTTAATGTGATCTGTGAAAAACCAGTAACCACCACGTCAGCAGAAGCCCTTGACCTAGAAGCTTTAGTTAAGAAAAACAACGTAGTATTTGCCTTGACTCATACCTACACCGGGTATCCTATGGTGCGCCAAATGAAAACCATGATTGCTGAAGGAATTATTGGTAAGATTCAAAAAATCGATTCTCAATATTATCAGGGTTGGATCAATCCTGTGATCCACGATAAAAACGAAAGAAGCAAAGTTTGGAGGCTCGACCCTGCAAAAGCAGGTATCAGTAGTTGCATGGGTGATATTGGTGTACATGCATTCAACATGATAGAATACACTACGGGTATGAAAGTAGAAAAAGTATTAGCCGACCTCAATACACTCTATGAGGACAATGCCCTAGATGTTGACGGAACTGTTCTATTGCGTATGAATGACGATGTAAGGGGTGTAATTCGCTCTAGTCAAATAGCTACTGGTGAAGAAAACAACTTGCAGATAGCCGTATATGGAACCAAAGGAGGCCTCAAATGGGAACAAGAAAATCCAAACTACCTTTATTACTTCAAAGAAGGAGAACCTTGTCAGGTACTAAAACCGGGCAATCTTTACAACGGAGATTTTGCTCAAGAAAGCACAAAAATGGCTCCAGGACACCCTGAAGGGATATTTGATTCCATGGGAAACATATACAAAGGTACTGCCAAAGCGATCAGAAAAGAATCTAATATACCAAATGGGAGTTTTCCTACAATCAATGATGGCGTAAGAGGAATGCAATTTATAGAGGCCACTGTGGCTTCTTCAAAAAATGGAAACGTTTGGACAGGAATTTCTTAATAGCAGCACCTAGAGTTGTACTAAGACTTGTTCTGCCAATTCAAACTGTTTTAAACCCGAGGATTCAGTTGATGTAGTAAATATTACACTCCATTTACTACCCAGTACGCACTCATTTAAATACTAACTATACAATCACAGATATGATCTCCGTCCTGAAAATGGACGGGATCATATTGCTTTAATCCCACCCAATGACATGATCAAGTATATTGTGACACTGATCTCATACCTATGTACTAGAATTGAAATTTGATTTTGAAATAATCAATAAAAGAGTTGTGAAAAGTACGCTCGTTGTTTGAATTATTTTTAAAATGCACTCTCAAATTATTAAACGATTAAAACTGAAACATTCATGAACACTATTTTTTTCAAAACAACTTGTCTATTTGGCAAACAACTGATGCTTTTTGCTTTTATAGCACTAATTGGCATTTCATGCTCTCAATCACCCAGTGGTGATAGAAAAGTGTTGGTGTTTTCGAAAACATCAGGATTCAGACACTCTTCTATTGCTGCAGGAGTCAAAGCAATAGAACAGCTAGCCACTCAACACAACTTTGAAGTGGACGCCACAGAAGATGCCACTTTATTCAATGAAGAGAATTTGAAAAATTATAGTGCGGTGATTTTCCTAAACACAACAGGTGATGTGTTTGACTACTACCAGCAGGCTGATTTTGAAAGATACATTCAAGCCGGGGGTGGGTTTGTAGGCATTCATGCTGCTACAGACACAGAGTATGACTGGCCATGGTTTGGAAGACTCGTTGGAGCCTATTTCAATGGACATCCTGCGGTTCAAAATGCGACCATCAATGTAAATCATTCCCACAAACACCCAGCCTTGGAGGGAATCCCAGAATCGTTTACTAAAGAGGATGAATTCTACAATTTCAAGAACATCAATCCAAACCTAAACGTGTTAATGACCATAGATGAAAAATCCTATAAAGGAGGGACCAACGGCGACAACCACCCCGTCACCTGGTACCACGACTATGACGGTGGCCGTGCATTTTATACTGAGTTTGGACATACAGACAAGACTTATGTCAATCCTGAATTTCTAAAAATAGTTTTAGGAGGAATCAAATACGCCATAGGCAATGGGGTTCTAGATTATTCAAAAGCTACCAGTGACAGGATTCCAGAAGAAAACAGATTTGTTCAAACTGTCCTAGCAGAAAGCATGGACGAACCCATGGAAATGGATGTATTAGATAGGTATAGAATCGCTATTGTAGAAAGAAAAGGGGCTCTAAGAATCTTTAACACTCTACAAAACAAACTAGAAACTGTTGCTACCATTCCAGTCTATTCAGGACAAGAAGACGGACTGTTGGGTATCGCCGTTGATCCCGATTATGAAAACAACAAGTGGATTTATATGATTTACTCTCCACCAGGAGATGAGCCCAAACAAAATGTATCAAGGTTTGTCTTTGATGGCAACAAGTTGGATATGGAATCTGAGAAAATTGTATTGGAAATACCTACACAACGTGATGAATGCTGTCACTCCGGAGGATCTTTGGAATTCGATGCTCAAGGAAATTTGTACATTTCGGTGGGAGACGACACCAACCCATTCAAATCCAATGGCTTTGCACCGATGGATGAGAGTCCTGGCAGAAGTGCTTGGGATGCTCAGAAATCCTCTGCCAATACCAATGACTTAAGGGGAAAAATTTTACGGATAAAACCAGAGGCGGATGGTTCATACAGCATTCCAGAAGGAAACCTTTTCCCTCCGGGCACGCCTAAGACCCGTCCAGAGATTTATGTGATGGGATGTAGAAACCCTTATAGAATTTCGATCGACCAAGAAACAGGTTACCTATACTGGGGTGATGTAGGACCAGATGCCGGAAAAAACGATTCTCTTAGAGGGCCAAAAGGACATGATGAAGTAAATCAAGCAAGGCATGCCGGATTTTGGGGATGGCCATTTACACGAGGTAATAATAAGGCTTACTATGACTATGATTTCGAAAACAAAACAAATGGCAAACAATTCAACCCCCAAGCCCTTATCAATGACTCACCCTACAATACAGGTAAAAAGGAATTGCCTCCAGCACAGTCTTCCTTTATTTGGTATGGTTATGACAAATCAGAAGAATTTCCATGGGTAGGTACTGGAGGAAGAACTGCCATGGCAGGACCTGTATTCTACAGCCATCATTTCTTGAATGCCAGAAATGCTTTTCCTGATTATTTTGATGGAAAATTATTTGCATATGAATGGATCAGAAACTGGATTTACATCATAACTACCGATGAAGAAGGAAACTATATAAAAGCAGAGCCTTTTATTCCAAACACTAAATTGATGCACACAAGCGATATGGTGTTTGGGCACGATGGTAGTTTGTACCTATTGGAATACGGCGACAAATGGTTCAAACAAAATGCTGATTCCAAGCTAAGTAAAATAGAATATGTAAGCGGCAACCGCAAACCAATTGCCAGGATAACAGCCGACAAGAAGGCAGGTGGAGTTCCTTTAAAGGTGCGTTTTTCGGCTGCAGATTCTGAGGATTACGACAAAGATTCACTCTCTTATCAATGGAGCTTTACGAACGAAAATGGTGTAGAATCTACAGCACTTGACCCTTCCTTTATCTTCAAAACTCAAGGAAAATACCAAGTGACTCTTACTGCGACGGATACTAAGGGCAATACATCAAAAGCAACTCAGGAGATTCAGGCAGGGAATACGCCTCCAGTAGTAAGTATTGTATTGGACGATACTACTTCGCTTTATAAAGACTATGGTCGCATGAAATATAAAGTAGTGGTAACAGACCCAGAAGACGGATCCACCGAAGATGGATCGATCAAATCTTCTGACATATTAGTTACCTTCCACTATATCCCTCAAGGCAAAGACATGACTCTGGCCGCACAAGGACATCAGATCAAGCAAATTCCTGAAGGAAAAGTCTTAATGGACGGATCTGATTGTAAGGCCTGCCATGCCATAGACAAAAAAGTAAACGGACCGGCACTTATGGATATAGCCAAAAAATACACTAAATCGGAAACTGATTACCTGGTCAAAAAAGTATTAGATGGTGGTTCTGGAGTTTGGGGAGAGACTGTGATGTCTGCACACCCTCAACTTACAGAAGCTGATGTACAAAAAATGGTGGAGTATATTCTGGGACTTAATGAGGCTAAGCCAAAAGATAAAAATCAACTTGCTACTGAAGGGGTTGTAAAATTCACTGAGCATTTGGGGGATGACAAAACCGGAGTTTACTTACTCAAAGCGAGCTACATCGACAAAGGGTATCAAACCATGGAGCCTTTGTTTTCAAGTGACCAATTTATCTGGAAAAAAGAGCCCTAAAAAATAAGTTGATAGGGTTGACATCTTAGTTGTAACATGTTTGAGAAACTAAACCTCAAACATGTTACAATGTATTGATACTCCTCAACAATGTGTCTTTATTACTTCTGCTTATAGGAATGACTTTATCTCTAATCAAAACGTTGGAATCTTCAATGTTCACGATTTTATCTAGGTTGATAATGAATGATCTGTGTACTTTTAGAAATTGACTGTTTGACAATCTACTTTCGATATTCTTCATTGTCGAGTGAATGATAAAACTATCATTTTCAGTTTTAAAAACAGCGTAATCACCACGGCATTCAACCCACAAGATATCTTGAAGATTGATATTGATCAGTTTAGAATTTACCTTAAGAAAAATATGGGTCAATTCCTTTGATGGTTTTGACAATAAATTAAGTTCAAGGCGGCTAAGCTCTTCAAACTGATTAAATGCAATTTGAATGGCAGTGTCAACGTCTTTGATACCATAAGGCTTCAAAACAAAACCAAAAGGTTTTTCCATAATGGCCTTTTGAATCAACTCGGTATCATCAACATCAGATGAAGTAAAAATGAAAGGAATATCATAATCCTCTTTTATCTTTCTCCCGAGTAAAATACCATCGGCTTTATCATTTACGCAAATATTAATAATTACAAAATCTGGATTCCTCTCCTCTATCAGGGTCACAGCATCTGCAGCATTTGAAGCCTCACCCACCACTTGATGGTTTAGGTATTCCAATATCCCACAAAGATTTTCTACCACCTTTTGATCTTCTTCTACTATTACAATGTTTAGGTTTTTCATGACTTTTAAGTTTTAATATTTATGTAAAAGTCTTGAATTGGTGACTCTTAGAAATCAGTAAAATTCCTGATCTATAAAAAATAAGAGTATTACCTAGTCTCTTGTTTTCGGTCTAAAACCTCAAAAAAACCAAACTTCTTCGATTTATTGCTGTTTGTCATTCGAAACTTGTGGATCATCTAAAATTCCTCGCCACAATGATTTCAATGCATAGTTTTGCTCATTACCTAAACAAAAAAAACCTCTCAAAGGCATTATACATCGCTGTAGAGAAATTAACAAAACACTAACATGAAAAATATAATAATTTACCTTGCAGCCGTAATTCTTCTTACTTCTTGTTTTGAAGAAAAAATAATAGTTCCTGATGGTGAAATCACTACAGCGGTAGCGTTTGAAGTTGAGATTTCACAAAAAAACATTTTTGATTTGAATTTCCGTGATGATGCCGGACAGCCAATAGCCCGTATAGGCGCAGAAGTTTTAACTGATTTACCTGAGAATAATGGACTTGTACTATTCACTGCCTTCACCGACTCCA
>CAXBNB010000149.1:0-8049 GCA_963976505.1 uncultured Reichenbachiellaceae bacterium | reverse complement strand
GTGAAAATTGAAGAGACAGGTGCTTTGTTAAAACTCTCAGGCGGAGATGCTCGGAAATTTTTAAACCTTGTAGAGATGACAATAGAATCGTCATCAGATGCCAAAATCAAGATAACTGATGCACAGGTAACTGAAGTTGCTCAGCGAAAAACTGCCATTTATGATAAAAAAGGAGAAATGCATTATGACATCATTTCTGCCTTTATCAAATCCATCAGAGGGAGTGATCCCAACGCTGCAGTCTATTACCTGGCAAGAATGATAGAAGGTGGTGAGGATGTGAAATTTATTGCCAGAAGGCTGTTAATCCTAGCTTCAGAAGATATTGGCAATGCCAACCCTACCGCCTTAGTCATCGCAAACAATGCCTTTCAAGCTGTCAATGTGATTGGCTACCCGGAAGCCCGCATTATTTTATCCCAATGTGTCATTTACCTTGCTTGTTCTGCCAAAAGCAATGCCAGTTACATGGCTATCAATATGGCTCAACATGTTGTAAAAGAAACAGGCGACCTACCAGTTCCTCTTGAGTTGAGAAATTCCCCTACCAAATTGATGAAGGATATGGGATATGGTAAGGGGTATCAATATGCACACGACCATGTGGGGAATTTTGTGGCTACAGAATTTTTACCAAAAGAAATCAAAGGAACAAAACTCTATCAACCGGGTAAAAATCCCAGGGAAGAAGACATGAGAAATAAACTCAAAAGCCAGTGGAAGGATAAGTATGGCTATTAGTTAGAATTGCATTTCTAAATGAAAGTCATTCAGAAAAATGAAGCGGCTGTTTCAAAAGGATTAAACGGTTACCGAATTTGTTCCCACCTCGCTTTGAAAACGCATCAATCAATAGCTGTTTTTCGAGCAGACCCCAGAATGAATCTGGGAATAATATCCTTTTGAAACAGCCGCTTAATACTTAACAGCAGGTACGTTCTCCTTGAAGGCTTAAACTTGGCTTACAAACAGTTGGTTTCACAAACAATTGGGCATTGATAATTCCATCAACTTCTTCAATATTGTTCACACTAAAATGAGAAGTACGAATGGTAGCATCTCCGTATTCAAAAAATATTTCGGCATCTGAGTTGATAGGAGATTTAGCATGTACTTTATTGAAAATGGATAGTGCTTTCTGAGCCGTCCATGGTTTTCTCATATTTTCATTTGGATTTACCAACAACTGAACAATTGTTTGATTATAGGTGTCAGCGTTTCCTCCACAATCAACGGAATCGATTACAGTATTTTTGATTTCAGTAATGTGATAGGTGGCAGGTATCAATTTCCCTGGCTCTATTTCAAACTGAAGCTGAGATGCAGTATGATTCTCTAATAGCGAAGTGAATTCTTGTGTTTTCATAATAGTATAATTTACAATGTGAATATTTGATTAATGATTTCGTTTTTCAATTGGTAATATTTATCGTATTATTACGATAAAGGTTACATTGCACGTGACTTTTAATTCAAAAAAAATCACTATCCAAAAAACATTTCTCCAAATGGCTAAGAAATCACAAAACTCTTTCTTGGAATATTCCAAATCACATCCCTTCAAAAAAGAGTATTCGCAAATAAGGCTGACATCTATTTTATTTAACTCCTATAAAATAGATTCATCTTGTTTTTAAGTCTATATTAGTATTGTAAAGAAAAGAATGGCAGTAAAATTTCATACATATTATTTTTCAGCATTTCTGTTGTTGTTTTGTAGTTATACTTGTTGGTCAGAAGATCGCGTAACTGGATTTGATCCAAAATTTTCTTTGGATCAAATGATTATGGATCAGTGGACCAACGAAAATGGCCTCTTATCCAGCAATCTGACTTCAGTACATCAATCCCAAAAAGGGTTTATCTGGGTTACTTCACACAATGGATTACAGAAATTTGACGGGGTTAATTTTCAATCTTATACCGTCCTTAATATTCCTTTTCTCAACTCAAATTCTTTTTACCGTATTTTCGAATTTGAAAAAGACTCTTTATGGTTTGCAACAGAGCGCAGTGGTATTGTCGGCATTCACAATGACGTTGCGTTCTCTTACAATGGAAATAATTCTATACCAAAGGCGATAATTACCTTATTTCGATCAGAAAATGGTGATTTCTGGATAGGCACTAAAAACAGTGGACTGTTTCGTCAATCAGTAAATGGTGACATAAATAAAGTAGACAACATCCCAGAGGTTACAATTAACAATATTAAATCTGACCTTCAAGGAAATATTTGGGTAGCCACCGATGGAAAAGGATTGTATAAGATCACTCCAACAGAAACAATCAAATACCATACTGGATCCGGGTTGAGCAGCGATGTTGTCAACCATATTCAAATCGGTACGAACGGAAACATATACATATCCACAATTAATGGTGTAGACCTGATCAAACAAAATGAGATTCAAAAAATAGGTGTCTTTGACGGATTAGATGTTAACCAATTGAAAATTGATAACTACGGCACACTATGGGCAGCAACAGAAGAAGGAATAGTTCGATGGAACGCAATATCCAATATTTTCGAACTGTTTTCTGAACGAAACGGACTGCCAGCAAAACAAGTTTCTTGTTTGGTTTTCGATAAAGAAGGCAGCCTATGGGTAAGTACCAAAAAAGCGGGATTGATTCGATTTAGAATGGGGAAGATCAGCACTATTTCTACCTTAGACGGGCTGACTTCTGATAAGATCAATATAGTTGGAAAAAAAGATGGAACACTCTACATCGGTACTGACAATGGAGAAATTAATCTCCTGCAAGACGGTGAAATCACACAATTGAAATGCAACAGCCTGGAAGGAAGAGGTATAAGAGACTTTTTGTTTGATTCAAAGAAAAGACAATGGGCAGTCAACTATAGTGGGGTTCTGAAGATCGAGAATGGCATCAAAAAAAAATATGGGTTAGATAACGGGCTTCCATCTAGTGAAGTCAGAAGGATTTTTCAAGATTCTAAAGAGCGGATTTGGCTCGGAACTAGAACAGGTGGCCTGGTCAATTTCGATGGAAATTCAAATAACATTGTTTACAATAAAACCAACGGTCTGAGCTCAAACTATATACTTTCTATCGAAGAAGATTTAGAAGGGAATATTGTGGTAGGCACCAATGCCGGTGGGTTAAGTACCATTAGCGAAAAAGATTCAGTTTCTACCTTTCACTTCCAAAACGATGACTCAGGTGTCTTGATTTTTAATACTCATATAGATGACAACAACGGTTATTTACTCTGTACAAATATTGGATTGCACTATTTCAAAGACGGTACTTTTACTGACTTACAAATAGGTGCTGATAACGGTCCTAAAACATTCTTTGATTTGGTAGATGACAAAATTGGTGGCTACTGGATTACATCAAATTTCGGAATACTAAGAATAGACAAATCTGATGTCCAAAAGCACCTCAACGGAGCGCTTTCTTATATCAAATACGAGCTTTATGACAACCATGAAGGCATGCTCAACAATGAATGCACAGGTGCAACGCGTTCTTTTTTAGATCAAGAGACTGGAAAGATATATGTACCTACTTTTCAGGGAGTAGCCGTAGTTGACCCCTCTATTAATTTAGTTAATAATAGGATCCCTGAGGTATATATTACCTCGCTAAAGGTAGATGACAAATCTTTGAATGTCTCCAGTGACAAGCTCAACATAGAACCGGGAGCACTTAGATATATATTTGACTTCACTTCGCTCAGCTACCTTTCACCAGCCAAAGTATCCTTCAAATATAAATTAGAGGGATTTGATAAAGACTGGATCGGACCGGTGCACAACAGGTCCGTTGAATACACCAACTTATCTCATGGCAGCTACACTTTTAAAGTAAAAGGAACCAACAGCAGTGGAGTTTGGAACGAACAAAGTGCAGTATTGTCATATATTGTGATTCCATTTTATTATGAAACAGTATGGTTCTATCTGGCTTGTGGAGTTGTTTTCGCTCTAATGCTTTTAGCAATTTACAAATGGAGAATTAAAGACATCACAGCTAGAAATATGGCTTTAGCCAAAATCAATACTGAACTGGATCGATTTGTCTATAGCACCTCTCATGACCTGAGGGCACCATTGGCCAAAATGGAATCCTCTCCTGAAGTCAAAGATGAATACATTGATCTAATTGAAGGATGCATGAATAAAATGGATAGCTTCATTAATGACATTATAGATTTTTCTCGAAATAAAAATTCGGAAGTCAAATGTGTCATGTTCAACATTAATGAACTAATTTCTGAAATATTCGCGAACCTCAAATATTTAGATCATGCGAGTGCATTGAAAACAGAAGTTCAGATTGTAGGAAATGACATAGTCTCCGGCGACCTGCTTCGAATCAAAATGATTCTAAGCAACCTGATCACCAATGCCATTCTCTACTCAAAAGAATCAAACCCTATTGTGAAAGTTGATGTGAATACTAATAAATCCCCATTAGAAATTAGAATAGAAGACAATGGTATTGGCATTTCTGAGGTAGAACAATCAAAGGTTTTTGAGATGTTTTACAGAGCAAATGATAGGAGTAAAGGATCGGGACTAGGACTATACATAGTAAAAGAAACTATATACAAACTGGGAGGTCAAATTAAAATGAGT
Organism: uncultured Reichenbachiellaceae bacterium; assembly: GCA_963976505.1. Classification (GTDB taxonomy): domain Bacteria; phylum Bacteroidota; class Bacteroidia; order Cytophagales; family Cyclobacteriaceae; genus CAXBNB01. The sequence continues at coordinate 3,436 of CAXBNB010000149.1, read as the reverse complement.
TCTACTTTAGGTGAAGGCACTACATTTGAAATTTCTCTTCCAAATCTCAATAAATAATACATTTAAAAAAACAAGTAACCAAAAGCTTTAAATATGAATCAAAGATACTTTCTGATTGGACTGATAATGTTGGTTTTTTTTGTAATCTCCTATATTACTAATATTCTGGGCACCATTATTCCTGATGTAATTTCAGGGTTTGAAATAAGTGGCACATTGGCGGGATTTCTTGCCTTTTCATTTTTCATCGCTTATGGGGTGATGTCAATCCCTTCCGGATTCTTACTGGAAAAATACCACGAACGTTCCATTCTAGTAGGATCCTTCGTTTTGGTATTCATTGGATCTTCCATTTTTGCTCTATTTCCAAATTACATAGCAGCCAGTTTGTCTCTGTTCATTATCGGATCGGGTATGGCAGCTCTACAGGTTGCCGTCAATCCATTGCTGAGGGTCTCTGCCGGTGAAGAGCATTTTGCATTCTACTCTGTCCTAGTTCAATTGGTTTTTGGGTTTGCTTCATATTTAAGCCCTTACACTTACACCTATTTGGTGAAATCCATAAAAGAAGTTTCCACAGACAAAGGTTTTTTCATAGAATTCTTGTCCAATAATGTTCCTGCTAATTTACCTTGGGTTTCACTATATTGGCTATTTGCAGTTATCGCCTTAGCGATGGTCGTAATCGTTTACTTTTCTAAATATCCAGAAGTTGAACTTCAAGAAGATGAAAAAGCGGGCAGAAAAGAAACCTACAAATTGCTGCTCAAAGACAAGTACGTCATACTTTATTTCTTTGGAATATTTGCTTATGTCGGTTCGGAGCAGGGAGTAGCCAACTGGGTTTCCCAATTTTTATATCAATACCACGGAATGGATCCTTTGCAAGAAGGAGACAAAGTAGTTTCCTTATTTTGGGGACTACTGACAGCTGGTTGTTTGCTTGGATTGATTCTACTTAAAATAATGGACAGCAGGAAAGTCTTGATCATTTTTTCAGGATCCGCTTTAGTTACGCTCACTTTTGCCTTGTTCGGCAATGCAGACATTGCTCTGTTTGCTTTTCCTCTAATGGGCTTCTTCCTATCGGTAATGTGGGGGGTCATTTTCTCTCTTGCCTTAAATTCAATCAAAATGCACCACGGTTCATTTTCGGGTATTTTGGTAACAGGTATAGTCGGAGGAGCTTTTGTGCCTTTAATTATCGGAGGTATCAGTGACTTCTTTTCACTAAAAGTAGGCATGATGGTTCTTTATTTGACGGTAGGTTATATTTTTGCAATCGGTTTTTGGGCCAACCCTTTGGTGAAAAACAAAACCATCTCGTCCAGTAAAGAATAAACAGAGTAATTATAATGATCATTGTTGGAAATGCAGTTTTGTCAGATGACATCAAAGAAAAACAATTTGTTTGTGATCTAGACAAATGCAAAGGTGCGTGCTGTGTAGAAGGAGACCTAGGCGCTCCTTTAGAAGAAAACGAGCTGACTCTGATCGACGACAGTCTAGAGGTCATTAAGCCCTATCTTTCGCCAGAAGGGCTTATGGCCATAGAAAAAGAAGGACCCTATATTCTTGATGAAGAAGGAGACTACTCCACTACCACTATTGGCGGCAAAGAATGTGCATTCGCCGTTTACGATCAAAGTGGCATGTTGCAATGCACCATCGAACAAGCCAATAACGATGGTAAAACCAATTTCAAAAAACCAATATCCTGTCACCTCTACCCTATTCGTATTACTAAATACGACCACTATGATGCCCTCAACTACGATAGGTGGGACATCTGCGCTGCTGCATGTACGCTCGGTGAAAAACTAAAAGTAGCGGTTTATAAATTCCTCAAAGAGCCGCTTATCCGAAAGTATGGCAAAGACTGGTACCAACAGCTAGAAGATCAAATTTCGGGAAAAAGCTGATTTTATTTTCAAATAAGCCCTTACATTATCGGGATAAATTACAACCCTTTTCCCAAGCACCTCTTACGTTTAAATAACAAAAACTAAGGAATTAACGCAAAAACAGCCACTAATTCCACCCTCCCTTCACACTCAAATTAGTTGACTACAATGGTCATTATTTTAGGTGAACTTCATCATGCGTTTTCGATGATACAAATCAAACGCGGAGTTGATTTCCATCATAACTCCCTGCCACTGCCCAGTCTAATTTTACACTTATAAAAACAACAAACAAGTGAGTCATGAGATGTATAATATTTGGAATAATCGCTTTGTTTTCTTCTTCATTTTTATTTGGCCAAGCCAATCATAAACTTGATAAAGAAAAAAGCAAAATCACTATAAAAGGAACTTCTTCCCTGCATGATTGGGAATCAAAAGCCACAGACTTTCAAGGAAGTGGACTATTTACTATAGAAAACGATCAAATCACAAAGGTGGAAGATATTCAAATCCAAGTAATAGTAAAATCCATAGAAAGTGGCAAATCCATAATGGACGGAAAAACCAGAGATGCATTGAAGGCATCTAAATATCCGAAGATAAAATTCACTTCTACCGAAACCAATATTACTGCCAATCAAATTGCCTGCAAAGGGAAGATGGAAATGGCAGGTGCATCAAAAATGGTAACGGCCAATGTCGCTTACAAACTGGTTCAGGGAGTTCCTGAGTTTACCGGTTCGATAAAAATAGTCATGAGTGACTATGGCATAGAACCACCGGTGGCAATGTTTGGTACTTTGAAAACCGGAGATGAAGTAACAATAGATTTCGAATTAAAATTTGTGTCAAATAAGTAATATCCTAAATTAATAATAAGATGAAAAGTGTATTGAATAGTTTTAAAATTATCGTTTCTGCTTTAGCAGTTCTAATGACAGGAATGGTGTATGGTCAGCGACCTGACATAGCCAATTACAGGTACAATGATAAAAGCGGAGTGAATGTATTTGAAGCTCCAAAATCAGAAGTGCCATTTGATCAATTGAGAGTGCGATTTGGTGGGGATTTTGCCTTACAATTTCAGGGTTTACAACAATCAAATGATGGAGTAGGTGACGATCTTGTTGATCTTCAAGGAAACTTTACTTTACCTTCTGCCAACCTCAATTTTGATGTGCAACTGTCTCAAGGTGTGAGGTTGTTTCTTAGGACATACCTGTCTTCAAGACACCACACAGAAGCCTATGTTAAAGGTGGATATTTACAAATGGATAATTTAGACTTTATCAAAGAAGGTTTCTTGAGTGGATTAACTACCATTAAAGCTGGGATGGACGAAATCAACTATGGTGATGCTCATTTCCGCAGGTCAGACAATGCCAATACCATTTACAATCCATTTGTTGGCAACTATATCATGGATGCATTTACCACTGAACCATTCATGGAAGTTTTGGTAAGAAACAACGGCATAATTGCGCTACTTGGAGTATCTAATGGCACTTCTGATTTTGGAGCTTCAAATA
>CAXBNB010000148.1:0-8060 GCA_963976505.1 uncultured Reichenbachiellaceae bacterium | reverse complement strand
GCTTGCGAAGGAGGCTTTGACCAAAATCTGACTGTAAGGAAGCAAACATCAATTCACTCTGCCTTTCATGGCTTATAATAAAATTTACAGAGCTGTTGCAAAAATTACAGACTCCATCATACAAGACTATGTTTTGAATGGTATTTATTTGAGAATCTGAACCCATCCATTAAAAACCTCACTGGCATTTGATTGATCCAATACATCGTAAGTTACTTCAGCAGTGTAATAATATACCCCTGAAGGCAATTCAATCCCTGAGCTGGTTTTACCATCCCAGTTGATCAGAATACTATTGACACTTCCTTCTCTACCTGTACCTGACTGATAGCTAAAAATCACACCTCCACCACGATCAAAAACCCTAAAGTCAACTGACTCTACAAACCTTGGGCAATTTGCCAAATCAAAGTCTGGAATGCTTATGCCCTCATAGTTATCAACAAACGGTGAAAACACATCATTTTTTCCATCTCCATTGGGGCTGAAAACATTAGGCAATTTAAAATTGGGGCAATTGTCATACATGATGGTATCCGATGGTTGGCTCTGGTTACCAGATCGGTCAACAGCAGTAATGTAATAATACCCTTTAAAAGAATCCAAGCCTTCATGTGCAAATTGATTACCTGTTTCATTAGCCCCTACAATCAAAAATGGTTCGTCTAGAGACTGAGAATAGTAGATATTAAAACTTGCTATATCGTCTTCACATTCACTACTCAAATCCAACTCCCATGAAACTAAATTGGTGTAATCACTAAAAAAGCATCCTTTGTCTTTGATGATCTCACTACAATCCATTCCTTCATTTATTTTGAATGAAATTGGCGTACAAGGAGGATCCATATCATTTGGTTCTGCGCAAACCAGTTGAGATTTATTGACCAACGGAGACACAATCAAAGGATTTCCATAACTGCCATTCGTTTCCACATAGTAGCAATAATTGTGCATTTCGTTTAACGGAACTCCATTAAATTCCCCATCATCAAGGAATTGTAACCCTTGTTTTGTTACTTCTGCCGAATCTATCAATACCAAGAAATCAGGATTGTCTGGATCTACCCGATCACGATAAATATAATGATATGGGAAGCTTTGAACCTCATTGGACCAAGGTACTTGTGCGTCCCACAGCAATTGTATGGCATTTAATCCAGGTTCAAGCTCAAGTTTGACCGATGAAGCCGGAGTAGATGAGTCAACGTAAGTATTTCCTGAATTGTTAAACAAATCAATTCGGTAATTGTACACCAAATCAGCAGTATTCAATCCAGTATCTGTTATTTCAGTTTGAACCGTTTTACCCAAGCTTACTTCGTTCTGATTGCCATTGAATCCCTCACTTCGGAAAACTTCATAAGTATATGGAGGAGGAAATTGTGCTGCATCTATTTCAAAAGGTTCTAACCATTCAACTTTGATTTCACCATTGCCCCTATCTGTTTTAATGACATCAACCTTAACCGTTACCGGAGCATCTGCAAGAATTATATCACAAACCTCTGACGATACTACACTTTCACCACCCGCAGGTTCAGGGAAAGTAGCCACTATCCTGTAGCAATAGTTTGCTCCTGGAGCAAGTCCTTCCCCATTATTGTCATCCAAAAATGTAGTTTTATAAATAACATTTTGATTGCCGTTTGTATATTTAATGCTGTCTATGGTAGCAATTAATTCATATCCTGAGTTTTCAGGAATCCCCAAATTACAATCATCTGGAATGAAATTATAGCTATCAACCCTTCTCCAAATTTGCATTTGATCGGCAGTTCCACAATTGTACTCATTCCAATCTAGTTGGATTGATCTACCCGTTTGTATCGTTGTAGACAAACCTGTTGGAGCTGGAGCATAAACTGTTATTGGTAAAGTCTTAAAATCAACCAGTTTGGGACCCAACGGAGGATTATCGGTTACTTTAAACTGAACATCATAAGGACGTTTTCTAACCTGACTGCACTCTGTCTGCCATTTAAAATTCGCTGCAAGTGGTTGATTTCCATAAACCCCACTTGGTGAAAATGTTGCTTTGTTGTTTGCAAATTCAAATGGCCCACCAAAAGCCTCCAGTTTCACCTGATGACCATCTTGATCTATTCCTCTTATTACTTCGTCAATCAAAGTACCAGCTTCCACACAGATAGGATCGGGAATGATTACTTCTGGCCTGTTGTTGTCGGTATCTTCTATGATGATTTGCATGTCTCTGGTCACATAGCCTAGGTTGTACCATACGCCAAGAATCTTGCGCCATTCCTGAACGATAAAGGCCACATTGTATTCGCCTAAGAGCCCTGGAGCATCCCATATCAAATCTCCTGTGATGGCATTGATCCCGAAAGATGGAGGAGCATTTTGATCTTCATTGGATGTAGAATAGTTATTGCCATAAAATTTAGGATCGTTAGGATCTACATATTCATCTACTTCCCTGTCTTTAAATTGTTTTGGCACTACCAGTTTATACGAAAGGCTGTCTCCATCTACATCAAAAGCTCCCGGATTGTGAATAAACCTGGCACCTACTGCACCTTCATCTATTGGTGGAATTAAAAATACAGGTGTATTGTTTGTCCCAACAAAGGGATCGATTAGCAACCTGGTTTCTACATAAAATGGGGTGTCAACAGAATGAGCCATATTCCTGACATCTGCATTCCTGTTTTTCTCATTGAATCGAACTATATATGCACCTGGTGCCTGAAAGGTATGCTCTATTTCAAATACATTATAGGCTATTTGTTTGTCTGCATCAATTACAACCTCTCTCTGAAAAAACTGTGACCCTTCTTCTATATTGATAATCGTACCATCTCCAAAATCTACTTCTCCACCTCCAAAAATTACATTAGAGCCTGTATCAGTATATCCAATAATCGAAAATTTATAAGTAAGACTGGAAGTCGATATTCTTTGGGCTATAATTTCTCCTGCTCTTATATGTGTAGCTTCTACCCTTACACATGTGAAGAGTGTTAATAGGCTAAAAAATAAAAGAACAACCTTATTTCTTCTTATCATCATTTAGTAAAATCTGTTTTCATTCCTTATTCCATTCCTGTTAACAATCCATTCACCTATCACCCCAAATCTACTGCCTAATTATTAAAATTTATTATTGAAGTGATTGAAATAAGAATTCTTAAAATCATTCTCATGACCATTTAATAAAACCTGATTTTAAACTTCTTAATTGTTAATTTATTAAAACAAGTACAATATAAAAAATAAAGTACAACAGTAACCCTCCTCGTTCATGCAATAAGGAGGGTTTTCAAAGATAATAGTTGTAAAATCATAAATTTCAAAAACACATTGTTTCCTTAACAATCGAACTATATCTTTGGGCTATAAATTTTAATACACAATCACATTTATTACATCTATATATGAGTTGGTTCACACAATTCTTTCGAAGTACCATAGGGCGAAAATTTGCTATGGCACTTTCTGCATTATTTCTGTTGATTTTCCTCTTACAGCATTTTGCAATCAACCTCACTTCAGTCTTTAGTGAAAAGGTATTTAATGAGCTGTCTCATTTTATGGGAACGAACCCTCTAGTTCAATTTGCAATGCAACCCATATTGATATTTGGTGTAGTATTTCATTTTGTAATGGGATTTATACTTGAAATCAGCAATAGAAATGCCCGACAAATTAAATATGCAGTAAACAATGGAGCTGCCAATTCTAGTTGGGTGTCACGAAACATGATCTTATCAGGTCTCACAATTTTAGGTTTCTTAGGATTGCATTTTTACGACTTCTGGATTCCGGAAATCGTACACAAATACGTAGAGTTTGCTCCAGAAGATCCAAACAGATATTATCAGGAAACTGTACATAAGTTCACCAATCCGATTAGGGTGGGAATCTATGTAATTTCTTTCGTCTTTCTTATGTTGCATTTGCTCCATGGATTTCAGTCGGCCTTTCAGTCGATTGGCGCAAGACATCCTAAATATACCCCTACTATTATTAAGGCAGGTAAAATTTATGCCATTGCCATTCCGGTAGGTTTTATTTTTATTGCCATTTTTCACTATATCCAATCTCTTTAATAATAAGGTATGACAAAATTAGATTCCAAAATACCTGAAGGTCCTATAAAGGATAAGTGGACCAATCACAAAAACAATATCAAACTGGTTAACCCAGCGAATAAAAGATCTATTGACGTGATCATCGTTGGTACAGGGTTGGCTGGCGGTTCTGCTGCAGCTACCCTGGCAGAGCTCGGTTACAATGTAAAAGCATTTTGCTATCAGGATTCTCCAAGGAGGGCTCATTCTATTGCAGCTCAAGGAGGTATCAATGCAGCCAAAAACTATCAGGGAGATGGCGACTCGACTTACAGACTTTTTTACGATACAGTAAAAGGTGGTGATTACAGGTCTAGAGAAGCCAATGTACACCGCTTAGCTGAAGTTTCGACCAATATCATTGATCAGTGTGTGGCACAAGGTGTTCCTTTTGCCAGAGATTACGGTGGGTTGCTTGACAACAGGTCTTTTGGAGGTGTACAGGTATCTCGTACTTTCTATGCCAAAGGTCAAACAGGACAACAATTACTTTTAGGGTGCTACTCAGCCATGTCCCGCCAAATTGGTAAGGGAAAAATAGAAATGTACAACCGTCATGAAATGATGGAGCTGGTCATCGTAGATGGCAAAGCACGTGGGATAATAGCAAGGAATTTAGTTACTGGAGAACTAGAGAGGCATTCTGCACATGCTGTGGTGATTGCCTCTGGCGGATATGGAAACGTATTCTTCCTATCTACTAATGCCATGGGATCCAATATCTCAGCGAGCTGGAAGATCCACAAAAAAGGAGCCTTTTTCGCAAACCCATGTTTCACACAAATTCACCCTACTTGTATTCCACAACATGGAGATCAGCAGTCTAAATTGACATTGATGTCTGAGTCTCTAAGAAATGATGGAAGGATATGGGTACCAGCGAAAAAAGAAGACTCAGAAGCGATCAGAGCAGGAAAAAAGAAACCCCTCGATATAGCCGAAGGAGATAGAGATTATTATTTGGAAAGAAGGTATCCTTCATTTGGTAACCTCGTTCCACGAGATGTGGCTTCAAGGGCTGCAAAGGAAAGGTGTGATGCCGGATTTGGTGTTGGCACAAATGAGACAGGCGAAGCAGTTTATCTTGACTTTAGTGCCGCAATCATGCGTTATGGTCATGAAGATGCCAATATTCATGGTCATCATGATGCCACTGACGATGAAATAAGAAGACGTGGAGAAAAAGTGATCGAATCTAAATATGGAAACCTTTTCCAGATGTATGAGAAAATTACTGCAGACAATCCATACAAAACACCAATGAAAATTTACCCTGCTGTACATTATACCATGGGAGGCGTTTGGGTAGATTACAATCTTATGACCACCATCTCAGGTTGTTATTGCATAGGAGAAGCCAACTTCTCTGATCACGGCGCAAACAGACTTGGAGCTTCTGCATTAATGCAAGGACTGGCGGATGGCTACTTTGTACTTCCTTATACCATTGGAGACTATCTAGCAAGCGATATCAGAACAGGAGCTATCCCTATAGATACACCAGAGTTTGAAGAAGCAGAAAAAGCCGTGAAGGAAAAAATGGATTTTTTCATTAACAATAAAGGAACTAAATCGGTTGATCATTTCCATAGGCGTTTGGGACATGTAATGTGGAACAAGGTAGGAATGGCCAGAAACGAAAAAGGTCTAAAAGAAGCAATAACTGAGATTCAGGAAATACGCGCTGAGTTCTGGAAGGATGTAAAAGTACCGGGCACAGCCGATGGCATCAATCAGGAATTAGAGAAGGCGGGAAGAGTCGCCGATTTTCTTGAACTGGGAGAATTGTTTGCAAGAGATGCCATGGAACGCAAAGAGTCATGTGGAGGACACTTCAGAGAAGAATACCAAACAGAAGAAGGAGAAGCCGTAAGAGATGACAAAAACTTCACCCATGCTTCTACCTGGGAATTTAAGGGAGAGCCATCTGAAGCAATATTGCACAAAGAAGAATTGAAATACGAAAACATAGAACTGAAAACACGTTCTTACAAATAATAAAGGTATGTCAGCAACTGAAGGATTAAATCTCACATTAAAAGTTTGGAGACAAAAAAATAGCCAGGACAAGGGCAAAATGGAAACTTATCAGGTAAACAACGTGTCGCCAGATAGTTCATTCCTTGAGATGATGGATATTTTAAATGAACAGCTTGTAAATGAAGGTGGAGAACCTGTAGCTTTCGATCATGACTGTAGAGAAGGCATTTGTGGTACGTGCTCTCTTTTTATAAATGGTGAAGCACATGGGCCTAGTGATCAAATCACAACCTGTCAACTCCACATGAGAGAGTTTAAAGATGGCGAAACAATCTATGTCGAACCTTGGAGAGCCAAAGCCTTTCCCGTTATTAAGGATTTGATGGTAGACAGAAGTGCCTTTGATAGAATCATGGCTTCCGGTGGTTTCATTAGTGTAAATACTTCTGGTAATACTCAAGATGCCAATGCCATTCCTATTGACAAACACGACGCAGACGAAGCATTTGATGCTGCTACCTGTATCGGATGTGGTGCCTGTGTAGCCAGTTGCAAAAATGCATCCGCGATGCTCTTTGTATCTGCTAAAGTCTCTCAATTTGCACTGCTCCCTCAAGGAAAAGTAGAAGCCAAACAACGTGTAGAAAACATGGTGGCTCAAATGGATGAAGAAGGATTTGGAGCATGCACCAACACTGGAGCTTGTTCCGCTGAATGTCCAAAAGGAATTTCTCTTGAGAACATCGCACGAATGAATAGAGAATACATCAAGAGTAGTTTTAGTTGATATAGCTCTTACAAAAAATCATAAAAAAGAAAGGTCACTAATTGTATTGGTGACCTTTCTTTTTGTCCAGACAAATATTGCATAGCGCTTCTGGCTTGCTCACTCAAGTATTAAATCAAATACCATAAAACACACAGGTACCCCATAAACCTGATAATACAATCACAATAAGGCAAATGAATGTAAAGACTTAACTCATTGCCAAAATTTGATATAGATTTTAGCATTGAAGATGTCCAAGTATTTGCGTTATAAGTTTCTTCGTTCCAATAGGGTACAGTAGGATAACTGGTGTACCTCGGTCTCTGAACATTGTATTTTTCTAACAGATGAAAGTAATCGTTCATAAAATTTACAGCCTGCATTAAACATATCAATATCAGGTGCAAATGTGGAAGAGGAGTCTTTTATAAAAATTGAACCATATCAGTCAATTACATGAAAGAAATCATGCTTAGTAAAATTCAAAAACTCATCGGATATAAAAGAAAAAACCCTTATATTACTCATATAAGGGTTTAGTAGCGAAGACGGGAGTTGAACCCGTGACCTCAGGGTTATGAATCCTGCGCTCTAACCAACTGAGCTACCTCGCCAAAAGAGGTGCAAAGGTAAACACATTGAAATTTAATTTGCTAAAAGAAATAAAAATCTTTTAGCTCATTTTTCAAAAAATTCCGTACATTGGTTTTTAATTAAATGAAGGCACTATGAGCAAGTTTGAATATACAGGAGAGTTTGAATTCAGAGCATCAAAAAAAATGCTATACCCATACCTTGCGTCTGCCAGTGGGCTGTCGCAATGGTTCGCTGATGATGTCAACATAGACGAAGACAAAACACTTACCGTAATATGGGACGGTGAAGAGAATAAGGCTAAAATGGTAGCACATCGCACCAACAGCCTTGTAAAAATTGAATTTATCCCCGAAGATCCCAACGATGATAAACCCAACTTTGTAGAATTCAAAATCGAAATGAATGAACTGACCCAAGCGGTATTCATCAGGGTAACAGATTACTCTGAAATGGACGACCTAGCCGAGCTTGGTGAGATCTGGGAAAACCTAATGCACAAACTCAAGGAAATCGTAGGAGGTTGATTCTCTTACACAATATTTTGATCCAAAATTGTATTCATAGATAAGTAAATAACCAATGGAATTGCACCAGTTCCAAGGTATTGGTTGTCTGTCCTC
>CAXBNB010000147.1:0-8066 GCA_963976505.1 uncultured Reichenbachiellaceae bacterium | reverse complement strand
AACGACTTGACTGATGCCTTCTATTCCCTCCAACTGTGCCTTGACGTCAAAAGTATCGTAACTGTGCGCTATCGAGCTGAATGAAGTAACAGGAGTGCCTGCTTTTCTCGCCATAGCCAAAAACTCCTTCGCCTCCTTGCTACTAAAACAAAACGGCTTGTCTATGAAAGTTGGAATACCAGCCTTAACAAATGGCTCTGCGGCTGCTAGATGCTGGTCTCCACGTCTATGGTCCACGATGAGCGCATCGATCTTGCCCATCATCTCTTTGGGATCTTTCACCATTTTGGGAATACTTCCCTTTTCCATGGCTTTTTTAGCAAACTCTTCTGTCTCACCCCAAACGTACTTTACCTCAAAGCCTGGAAATTTTTTGTCCACATTAAACATGCGTCCGAAACCAGCAGTATGAGAATTTTCCGCTCCTATAATTCCGATTATTTTAGGTTTATCCTTTTTCATATTCATGTTATTAGAAAACAAGCTGGAAGGAGCTGCCAAAGCCAAAGTTGACAGTGCCGCACCTTTTGATACTTTTTCTATAAATTTTCTTCTGGAATTCATACTTTTCATTTGATAATTACAATTTCATTTCCCAACCTTTTTCATAAGAACGACTCCAGTATTTCTGGGCATCTTTATCCTGAAGGATGTGCCCGTTTTTCGAATCTATATTCAATGACCTGCCTACTCTTTGGGCTATATTTCCCAACTGTACGAGCAAGGTACTCTTATGACCAGAATCCACATCCGAGTTTAATGTCTTGCCATTGTAGATGCCGTCTACCATATTTTGAATATGCAAGGCATCCAGCTGTTCTGCAGGATTGGTTGCATTTCTTGGATCAATTTTAATGTCGGATTTCACTTCCTTTACCACTTTTCCTTTCAGGTCAAAAATGGTATAGCTATTGCCACTTGGAATCAACATGCTTCCGTTTTCTCCATAAAAAACCACGCCAACCGCACTGCCTTCAATCGGCTTTCCGTTGCAACTTCTTCCTTCCCACGACATGGAAACGCCCTTATCAAAATCCAAATTGATGATTTGTGTGTCAGGTGTTTCCCAATCGTCTTGATACCGGTAACGACCGCCATTGGAACTGACTTTTGATGGATAGTCCACCTCCATGCCCCAACGCAACAAGTCAATCATGTGCGTACCGTTGTTCAATGCCTCACCAGTTCCCCAGTGCCAGTGCCAGTGCCAGTTGTAATGAATAAGGTTGTCTTTGTAATCCTTCCTAGGCGCTGGTCCCTGCCACAAGTCCCAATTCAACCAATCGGGAGCTGCTGTATTTTTACCTATACCAATCGATTGCCTGTTGTTGGTGTACCATCCTTTGCCATAATAGACCCGACCAATTTCACCATTCTTAAGGGCGTTGATGCCTTCTACAACATTTGGCCAAGATCGTCTCTGGTTTCCCATCTGCACTACCTTACCGTATTTCTTAGCCGCATCAACCAAGATCTCTCCTTCTTTGGGATTGTGGCTACAGGGTTTCTCTACATACACATGTTTGCCAGCCTCTAGTGCCAGCAATGAAGCAGGTGCATGCCAATGATCAGGCGCTGCGATTACCAAAGCATCTACATCCTTGCTCTCAAGAGATTTCCGAAAGTCAACAAAACTTTCAGCCTTGATGGTTTGTCGGCCTTTTATAGCTTCCAAGCAGTTTGTAATCGCACGGCTGTCCACATCGCACATGTGAATCACGTCGCAATTGTGTTGCTGCGCAAAGTTTTGAGCAAGCGCCTTTCCTCGGCTATTCACGCCCATCATAGATACTTTCAGCTTATCATTGGCACCTAGAATACGTGCATAACTTTTAGCTGAAAATTGAGGCAAAACGCCTCCTGCGAACAACAGAGCAGATCCAGCTGCTGTCTTTTTTATAAAATCTCTTCTGGTTTTCGTATTGGCCTTCATTTTATACGTTTTAATTTTATAATAATTTAAAGTTGACTATTGGGCATTGATATAAAAATCAACGTTTTCTTTTATGATGATATCCAAGGGCACAAACTGAATATTGTTAGGGCTTTTCTTATACACAAAATAATCAAACAGACTTTGTACTGCCTTAGTACCTTGAAAAACAGGGCTCTGAGAAATAAGAAAATCTATACCATCGTTTTTCATTTCTTCTACATTTTTATCTACCAAGTCAAAACCAACCAACTTAACATCCAACTCATGTATTTTATGAAACTCGGAAATAAGATGCGCCCTTGAATTGGTCACAAACACACCCTTTACTGCTGTGTTCTTGATATAATACTTTGTGAGTTCCCTAATTACATCTGCTTCTTCGGTGGAAGGAATTGTGAGTGCGTTTATCTTTCGATTGGCGTTATCGTTTTGTGACTCAAAAAAATCACGGAACCCTTCTTCTACAATTCCAATATGGGCACTGTTCTTTACTCCTTTTGCCATATTGACAATGAGAATATGGTCATCTTCTTTTAGAAGTGAGTGCAACAACTTGCCAGCAATAAATCCACTACGCCTGGAATCTGGTCCAATGTAACTCAATGGTTTTTTGTCTGGAATTTTCGCATCAATGAAAATGTAGGGAATGTTTTTCGCCTCAAGTATTTCGACAAACACCTGACTTTCTTTTTCAAAAAGTGGAGCCAGGATCACCCCGTCTGGATTCTTTTCTGCAATGACCTGAGCTTGCTCAACAAAACTAGATTCATCGAACAAACTGTATTCATGTGAATCCAAAACAATCCCAAAATCCCGGTAAGTATTGGCCACTTGTTCGATCCCTTTTTTTGGAAGATTCCAGTAATTCCCACTGTTCTTTGCTTCTGGAAAAAGACTACAAACTCTAAATTGTTTGCCCAATGCCAACGTCCTTGCAAGTAGGTTTGGATTAAAATCTAGAAGCTTTATTGCCTCCTCTATCTTCTTCTTTTTCAGAGGAGAAACCTTTCCCCTGTTGTGTATCACTCTGTCGATCGTGCCAACTGAAACGTTGGCATAATTTGCTATATCCTGAATGGTGGTTTTTTTGATATTACTCATCTTTAACAAGCCCATTTTCCAAACTAGACCATGGTGTGTAGGCACACAAATCTATAATAATAATCTCTATAAACAAGAAGAAACGGATATTTTTAACGAAGAATTAGACGCATTTAAAGTGTAAATAAAACAATAATGTGTGGGCACACAAAACACCATTAACATGAGTCGTAAAATACTTAAATGACTTTAAATCAGATACATTAAGTATAATTATATATATGATTACTTAATGTCTTTTTTTGCGTGATTAATCAATTAAAAAAACCTCCTCATTAAAAGGTGGGATTTTGACTACACTAAATCATTTAACCTTTTCATAAATCAGATTTTAAAAAGTAAGAGAAAAACTGATAAATATGTTCATTAGATTCTTCGTTTGGATCATGCAACGGGCGGTTCGTCATACCTACCCGATTATCGAACCCAAGCAATTTATTCACATCAATACTGTGATTCAATGCTTTCCATCGTTCGGGTGAATCTTCAGAACCTCCCGAGACCAAAAACGGTCTTGGTGCCATTAGTGCATGCAAATCAGTTAAGTCGTAACCCTTTTGCACCAATTCCGGATATAAACCACTTGCCGGGTTACTTTCAGTAATCATACCTCTCTCTCTCCAAGGTTTGGGATGATAGCCTAGATACCAAGGTTCCCAGTAATTTACGGATGGACGAGATTCATCGAATACAATCCCTGGATCGGACCAAGCAGCACATGCAAATTTGTCGTACAAACAGGATGAGAACATTGCCCACTTTCCACCAAACGAATGCCCCATAATACCAATTCGTGTTGAATCAACATTTTCAACTTTAGCTAATGCATGGAATGCATTAGCAGCAGCATAAGCCAACATTGATAGTGGTTGAACAGTCACACTATCAATACTTGGATAGTATAGAGAATAATTCTTTTGCTTGGTAGCTTCTGTTGTACCAATAGACAGTGTAACAATCCCTCGTTTGGCAAGTTGATATGCGAAATCGCGATATGGCTTCCCCCCAATTCCTATAGCAGTTTCTGGCTCATAAAACAACGTTATAACTGCAGGACTAACTCCCTTTTTATCAGGAATTAACAAATAACCTTCCGTTTTTTCGTCTGGTGTCCAATAGAATTTTACCCGATGCTGAGTAAAATTATCTCGATGTATGGTGTCTACAAATTCAAATTTTTGTTCCGTAAGTACTTCCGGCCAATTACCCATCATACCGTTCCAACGGGTTAGAATCTCAGTACGCCTTTTCTGCCAGTCTTCAACCGTTACTACTGAGTCTCCATTATAGAATAATAATGGAGAGCGATTATCGGAGTAATCATTATCAAATTTTTCTGGTGGAGAAAAAAAAGGAGCAATTCTTTCCCATTCATCGATTCTATTTTGGTTTGGATAATTGGTATTCTCCCCCCTTTTAGCACAAGATAAAAAAAGGATAAATATGAGTAAGGAACCGGCAAGAGTATAAATTTTCATACACTAAATTTAATCAACATGTTCAAATAATTAATTTCGTATTTTCTTCTTTCCCTTCAGCACTAGTAATACCTCTCTTCTCTCCCGCGCCAAACCATTCCAATATTTGTTAGCGCCCTATCTGAAACCCCTGAATGTACCATATTCTAGTTGTTTTACTTTCTGAGGTGTTTCATTCGAACTTCTGAGAACCATTTAACTATTGCTTCAGCACCTTAAATGTGGGTGAGTATTGACCGTTATCCATAATTGAAAGGAAATAAACTCCATTTGAAAGGGAATTCATATTGATCCTCTCATCTTTAACACGACCAGATAACTTCAAATTACCTTGCATGGTATAAATTTTAAATTCAGCATTATTAAATTTCTCTCTTACAATAAGATATTCTCTTACAGGGTTTGGAAAAAGAAGGTAATCAGAGTTAATATCCTTTTCTACTTTGGAAATCACGACATACGGTTCTGCATCCAGATCCAACTCGTAGGCTCCAATATCAGGCATGCCATTTAAAAGAACTCTTTGTTGTTTTTGTCTTGGGTGGAAATAAGAGAATTGAGGTACTAGTGAAAGCGTATCCAAAGGATTAGCATCAACAATTACACCTTTATCTATTGCTGGGGAGTCTTCAGTAAGCCTATAATCATAAATTGACTCATCAAAAAACTTTATTTTATCAATATCTTCCTCTATTAAATTGCCTTCAAAAGTAGTCATCGCACCCTCAACAATAGAATTGTGAGAGCCTGCAAAAAGATTGTTGGAAATATTGGAAACTGATACAGCGTCATTCACCTTAATAAAATTAGCAAATGAGGTTCGCTTATTCACACAAGTATTATTAATAAAATAGAATTTATAAGGTCCGGGGTTTTCTAACCCTTCATGTCCAAATCCAACCATATTTCCATTTTGAGCATTTGGCCCCTGCATCAACAAATTGCCCATAACAATTGCAAATCCCCCATTTGATATATCTATCAGCCTACTTGCTTCACCTGTACTCTCATCCATTATCCGGTTGTACAAAATTAAATTATTAAAAGCCCTGGTTTTTAGTGTTTGCCCAGTATTAGCATGATGAGAGTAGTTATACCTAAAAGTCAAAGTTTCTACGTGTCCAATATAAACATTGTGAGAAAATCCATTCCCAATGCCATTGTGGCTAAATTCTGAGTGTTCGATCAGAATATGCCCCTGTTCAGAATTATTTGATAGAAAGGCTGTTTCATTGTGGTGAAAAAAACAATTTCTGATGGTAACCCCGATTCCTTCTTGACGTATTCCGGCTCCATTTTTATCAGGTACTTTAACTCCAGAAAATTCAATATTTTCAATAATATTGTCCTTTCCTGTAATAACCCATATTGCTTTACCTTCTATAGATAGCCCATTAGCCTTCATGTGTGGCCTTCCGCCAATGCCTCGAATAGTGATACTGTCTTTAGTCCATTTTGCTAAACAACTATTTCCCGAATAGGTCTCAGCATCTATCTCCACAACATCCCCATTCTCAAGAACGTTCGCCAGGTATAGCGCATTAGGTGAACTATAAACTCGTGATGAACCTACTTTATAAACTTTGGAAAAAACATCATTCGAATGACAAACAAAGAAAACTGCGAATAACATAGATTGAAAAATAATCTCTCTCATTATTAATTGATTTGAACTTTATTTACCTAATAACAACTTCTTTTTTTCCAATACGCTCTATAATCATTTTAGCATTTTCTTCTTTCTCATCAGCTCTAGTAAAACCTCCGTTCTCTCCCTCGCCGAGCCATGCCAATATTTTTTCATCTCCTATCTGAAACCCTTGAACTACACCATCTTGAAGTTGTTTTACTTCCTGAGGAGTTTCATTCGACCGCCTGGGAACCATTAGTGTCAAAAAATGAACTTCCTTTCTTTTTTCAGTGTTCGCGGCGGAAAAATGCCATTGATTGGGTTTCCCGGCTTTACTCTCATCTGGATCAACAGTAAACTTATCGGTTTGAGTAAATTTTAATGATTCAGAAGAAAGCAGGTACACATCCATTACCGCATTACCCCTTTGAACCAACAATTGCTGCTGGTCTTTATCTACTTTCATCTTTTCTAGTGAGTGAAGTAAATAATCAAACGTAGTTGAGTCTGCTGCTTTCACATAATCCTGTATTGCTATCCATGGATTTTCCTTATCGTGATTGAACGCAACTGTTCGGCGTGTGATCTGAGCCTCTGGGCTCATGTCTGGCACAGGTTCATCAAGGTATTCCTTCCATTTCTCAATGACATCTTCTCTCATAGGCAGGTTATAAGCATCTGCACATTCTCCTGTCACTATAGTAAGTCCATCTTCATGACTATATTCCTCAATAGTTCCATTGGCTTCCATAGAATGTGTGGATTGTCCTCGTCCATTGATCAATATCGCATTATGTGCTTTAGTCTGACGACTCCATAACTGTTGGTGTGGGCTACCATACCAAGGATAATATCCAGAATCAATAATTAGAGCTTCACCAAAAGCATTGATTTGAAAACTATTTTGATCTGCATGACTATGACTGAATGAGCCGTAAGGACTAGATTTAAAAAGCATCCAAACATCATTATCGGCATTTCCTAGGTCTGAGTGCATAGCTGCCCAACCAATATCCCTGAAATGTCTTGAAGGAGGCAACACTCCTGGATTAACAGGTTCTAGGTTTGATTGTTTTAAGGTCAAAATGCTTACTACATCCTCCATATACCACCCTTGCCATAGGGAGCTTTTCGAAAAAATCGGAGCATTAAGGTCTTTCGTGTTTTTGTTAGGATTGATATTTTCTGCATGCCATAGCAATATTGGATCCTTGTAGGCCTGTGCATACCTGTTGGTCAGCAATATATCTTTAGGACTGTGTGGAACTTCACCACCATCTCCAAACCCTCCTAGCTTGGCATACGGAGGGTGGCAATAGACACCAAAATATCCATTGTTCCGGAAAAAGGGCTTGTTATATAAATTGACATTGGTACACCTACTCAATGCTTCAACAAAATTTGTCTGGTACAGGTTATAAGCACTTGAATATAAAAGTCCCTGTGACCACCCTCCATCATCCCCTCCCCAAGTTGGAAAAGAGGTTATGTAGCATCGGAGCACATAATCCATCCATTTTTCCGCATCTGGCAGATATCCCAGGGTAGCAAGTGCTGCCATTCCTGTAAACGCAAGAGACCTTACCTTATGGTTGTCCCAGGGTTCTGACATGAAATTAAGATCTGAATACCTTTTTAGCATTTGATTCCCTCTAGCATTAATACTAGACAGCACTACTTCTTTTTCTTCTTTGTTCAACTCTTCGCCTATCCAATCATAGACCATAGCCATTCGCTCAAGCATTGGCATACTCGCTTCTGTATTCCCCATAAATCCGCTTGCTTGAGGCACCCTAAAGGAAGTAATCCCATTTGGATCCCAACTGGCCAAATGCAACAACCATTTCTTTGCACCTTCGAGGTACTTTTGCTCTTTGGTGATGCTCCATATTAGAGCCATCCTTACCATGTTTGCTGTTCC
>CAXBNB010000146.1:0-8072 GCA_963976505.1 uncultured Reichenbachiellaceae bacterium | reverse complement strand
TCCTTTAGTTTGATAATCTATTACCCTTGCTTTGCTATCTCGATCCAATATGGGGGTATTCAGGGTTTCTCCCGTAATGGCGGTCCAAGTATTGGCAAAATCAGTTGTTTGCACATAATACAGATCGGTGCGTTTATCTACATTTCCATTTGGGTGACGGTTGAAAAAAGTACCTACTTTGTTTTTTCCATCGCTAAGACTGGTCTGGTAATGACCAGATTTTTCTCCTTGATTGACTGGAATTGCTGCTAACAATTTATCATCAGACCATTCCTTACCATCTTTACTTGTCTCATAATACAACTGTCGTACTCCGGTGTATTTTGTAAAAAGATGAAGGAATCCATCGGTTGTATGCCATGGTTGAGGATATGTAAATTCTTCAGTCGAGATCAATTCGAAAGCACTAATATCATAAGGCTTGGTACTTTTGAATTTTAAACCTAGGCGCTTATTGCCCCTACCACTGACGAAAACCCAAATATATCCATCGCCATCAATAGACAATGAAGGATTGTCATGAGGGTCATCTACTCCGTTTTTATCATATACTAAAGTTGGCTTAGTTACCAAACCAGTTGTATGATTGAATTCACCAATCATACATAGCAAGTGCCTTTGATCTGCATCAATGGTGCCGCCGTAAACAAAAAATGTTTTATTTACTTTTTCAGCATAAATCGCCAAAGGAGTATGCTTGGCTGTATAAGTAGAAAGTGCTCCACTGTATTTATCACCAAACTCATATTTTTGATTGAGTTCAAACCAAATGCCTTTATAGCCATTGGCTTTTATATTTCCAGGTTCAAATTTTTCTTGTGCACTAGATGCATATCCAATGAAGATAATTGTTAAATGAAATATTGCCTTTATGACCCATCTTAAATCATCCATTCTTTGCATCTCTATATTGATTTATTTACCCATCAAAGCGCTGTTATTCCTATACTTTTCTAATTCATGAGAAATAGAAACTAAAAAACCAATGGTTTTGCATAGAAAACAATGCTCTGTCAAAAACATTTTAATCTGAAAGTAAACTTATCGATGGAGTCTTAACAAAAGGACAAATTGACCTTTCGACTCGTATTCGATTTATTGGACTTATCCAATAGTTTTTATCATCATGTAGAAGAGCATTGTTTGGTACTCCTCTGAAGGGCTAATATTAAATTAATTAATAACAAAAGATGACTCTTGTTATTACTTAATGCAAAGAACTGATTCATCAATATTATTAAACAAACCAGTTGTTAATGTGTTCTTTCAAAATATCAGCAAAAAAAGAGCCATTAATGACAATGGCTCTTTTTAAACTATTTACTTACTATTATTCTTTCCATCCAGGATTTTGACCCAGGTTAGGATTCTGAGAAAGGGCACTAAGTGGCATTGGCCATAAGTAATGCTTGCTTTCATCAAACACAGGAGTTTCATAGTCAGTACCTTTGTAAACCTCAAGGTATTCTACTCCATCTACCATACCTGTTTGTACAGATACATCACCAGAAGGATCAATAGCCGCTTTGTTGGCAGCATCCCATCGCATTCCATAATCTTTGATTCTCAGTTTTGGACCTTGTTTCCAACGTCTCAAATCGTCATAACGAAAACCTTCCATAAACAATTCTACTCTTCGTTCTCTTCGAATCTCAGCAACTACTGCAGTTACTCCATCACCTGCATACTTAGGATCCATAGGTGGATTTGCATCAAGATGCGGCATATCTACACGATCACGAAGCAAATTGATACTGATATCCAAATCTGCTTGTGAAATGATACCACCACCCAATTCAGCTTTAGCCTCTGCATAATTCAACAGCGCTTCTGCAAACCTCATGGTGATAGCAGGAGTTTCAGATGAGTTGTATGAGGCATAAGCCGCACCAGAATCAAATATTTTAATGATATGGTATCCAGTATAAGTAGGTTGACCACCTGACATCCCTTGAACACGAGGATAGGCATACGTCTCAAAGGCATGATTGCCATAGTTATAGATAGGCTGATCATCAGGATGCAACACTGTTTGTCTCAGTCTTGGATCACGGTTTTCAAAGATATTCTTATATACAGCATCTCCTTGATAGAGTCCTGAAAGTGTAATGGGTTGACCATCTGTACACAGGTAATCTTCTACCATGCTTTTAGTTGCGCCACCGTTATAACCTCTGTGGTAGCTCTGAACGTGATTGGTAAAAATACCCCTTTCATACCTTCTCCAGTAAATCACTTCAGGATTACCCGATACGTCCGTCATGCGATGAATAGCATTATATGAATTACTGGGGTCGCCACTTTCATATAGTGAATAAGGACCATCATCCATCAATTCCTTGGCAGCATTTGCAGAAGCAGTCAACCAAGTATCGGCATTGCTTAAGCCATGGTATTTTCTCCAGGTTCCTTCAAACAAAGCAACTCTTGAAAGAACCAACAACGCACCCCACCGATTAACCCTTCCAGGTGCATTACCATCACCCCAATCGTTCGGGATATTATTAGCTGCAAAAGTTAAGTCTTCTAGTACCTTATTCATTACAAAGTCCCTGTCGTCACGCTCTCCATACAAAATATCCTTATCATCGATATTCAATTCTGATTCATACCATTGGGCAGTTCCAAATTTAGAGATCTTATCGGCGTAAAACCAGCCCCTCATCAAGCGTGCTTCTCCTATGTATTTATTACGAACCTCTTCTGTCACACTGGCCTTTCCATAATTGTCCATACCTACATTGATGGCCCTTACGAAATTCCAACCTCTCCATCCATACCAAAATGCACCCGTCGGAATACTATGAGCACCTGCTCTAACTTTTTGATAGTTGTTTTGCCTAGAATGTCGAGGGGCAGTGTTATCCGAAAAACCATCGGTATACCAGATACCATACCTGTGGCTATCGAATCCATCGTCATGTGCCATAAATATCGGCACATCATTGTCGTTTCTCACTAGGTTGTACAAACTGTTGTTATACACTAACAAATCGTTTTCGGTGTTCCAAAAGGAATCATTACTGATCTCGTCTAATGGAGTTTTGTCTAAAAACGCATCGTTGCAACTAAAAGAAAGTAGTGCCGCAACGACAACCATAAATGTTTTAATTATATATTTTTTCATTTTTTCCTCTTTTAGTTATTAGAATGACACTTTCAATCCCAAGGAATAAATCCGTTGTTTGTAATACTCCTGAGTCAAAGTAGGTCGTACTTCAGGATCAAGCGGCTTACGCATACTTGTAAATTCAAACAAATTCATTCCGGATACATAAACTGAAGCACTCGACATTCCGACTTTGCTCAAAAGAGTGCTAGGAATGTTGTAGTTCAAAGTCAAGTTTTTCAAACGGATATAAGATCCATCCTGAACATATCGGCTTTGAGCAAGTACATTTTGCTTGGTATTGGTCGACACATGAGGTGCAGGGAAATAAGCATCTCTATTGGTTTCGCTCCAAGTATCAGTCAGGTAATATTTTTCAACATGACCTGCATTGAATGGATAGAATGCCACCCAGTTGTTGTTTGGAGGCCAGTATTGATACTGCATCACTCCCTGAAAGAACATGGTCAAAGAAAATCCTTTGTACCCTACTCTACCAGTAATACCAAAATTACCACGTGGACGTTCGTAAGCAATAATTTGCTGATCTCCCGGATCTTCCAAAGTATTATTACCGTAGGTAATTTTTCCATCACCATTTAAATCGGCATACCTGATGTCACCTGGTCTCCAGTTATTACCAAGATCAGATTGATCTGCAGCATCAGCTACTTCGTCTTCACTTTGGAAAATTCCCTGAGTAACAAACCCCCATCTTTCTCCAATCACCTGGCCTTCATAACGTACACCAATGTCACCAGTAGGGTTGTTGTACTTGGTAATCTCAGCTTTAGAATCTGCCAAAGCCAATGTCACACTGTAATCCCAATCAGCATTAATTCTTGTTCTCCAGGTAGAAGCAATCTCCCAACCTGTAGTTTTCAAATCTGCTGCATTGGCCTGTGGAGGACTTGTACCTAAGATTTCAGGTAAATCTCCTCTTGTAAGCATGTCTTTGGTTTCTCTAGAATACAAATCAAAAGTAAAATCCAACCTATTGTCTAACATGGTGAAATCTATACCGAAGTTTTTACTGGTTACTGACTCCCATGTCAATGTAGGACTAACTAAGCCTGCAGCAGACACATAAGGAGCTCTAGCTCCAGCGCTAAACATATAAGGTGACGTAGATGATCCCATTGTAGGAATAGCAGGATAAAAATTATTTCCTAGCAGCTGGTTGCCAAGTGTACCATAAGACACACGAAATTTCAAGTTGTTCAACCAACTGGAAGTTTGAGCCATAAACGATTCATTTGAAATTCTCCAAGCTGCTGAAAAAGAAGGGAAAAATCCGAATCTATCGTCTTTTGGAAACCTAGAAGTTCCATCATAGCGACCGTTCAACTCAAAAAGATATTTGTCTTTGTAGCTATAGTTTAATCTATAAAATGCTCCTCTTAATGATACGTGAGACTTACCACCTCTAGTTTGCTGATTGCCTGTTGTAGCATTCAAATCTGTAATGGATGGCGTAATCAAACCAAATGCCCTAGAGCCAATGTATTGATTTTTACCCCATTCCTGGTTGAACCCAATCATAGCCTTGATGAAGTGACCATCGTTATTGTCAATGGTATAATCTGCATAAGTATTGATTACATAATATTGATTGTTAGAAGATTGGTTGTCGATGTAATCGGTAGCACTAAAGCCATTTCCGATAATTAGATTCGCTAAGTCCATGTTTTCAATCACATTTACTTTGCTCCTCACATCCTGATCATCTCTGTAGGTAAAATTCGAAGAAAATTCTGCCCTTACGTTCAGGTTTTTCAAGGGTTTAAATGTAGCACCCTGAGTTAACACAATGTCGTTTCTGTTCCAAGTATCACGACCACCTTGTTCCAAATAGGGAAGAAAGTTTACACTTTGAAAATACATACCTTGGTACTGAGCATAGTCAGCCTTGTCTCCTGGAGTCAAATAATAATCAAGGTCAGGAAAGGAAATAGGATTCAGTGGATTTACTCTGGCAAAAGTGTTGATGTTTACATCCCAGTTGTAAAAATGTGGTTTATCACTTTTTTCAGTCGTAATCAAAGCCCTTGAATCCAGTTTCAACCAATCATTGATTTCTACATCTCCTTTAATCAAGGCATTGTAACGCTTGAATTTTTCGTTTTTCTCGCTATTCTTCAAGTAGCCATCCTTATTCAAATATCCAAAAGATACATAATAGGATGATTTGTCGGTAGCACCGGAAATGGTCATGTCATAGCGCTGTTGAGGAGAGTAGTCCGCTAGGACTTTTTCCTGGTAGTTGTTGAATCCATAAAAGCGCAAATTTCCATTATACACGCCCCACTCATTCTCTTTTGTTGGGTTATCACTGTATCTTTTGACACCTTCTATCATATCGGCATCAAACCCATCATTCCCATTCGTACGTTGGTTGGCCAACATCCGAGCCTGTACATAATCATTAGGATCATTTACAGGATCAACAAACATGATCGGCTTAGCTGCTGCAAAATCAGCACCAAATGTCACCTTCATTTTCCCTGTTTTACCTTTTTTAGTTTCAACAAGTACAACTCCAAATGCTGCCCTTGCTCCGTAAACGGCAGCTGCAGAAGCATCCTTCAAAACACTAATACTAGCAATGTCATTTGGGTTGATTTTGTTCAAATCCATAGGAACACCATCTACCAAAACCAATGGGCTACCACCGTTGATAGACTCATAACCACGAATATTGAAACTAATGGCTGCTGCAGGATCACCATTTCTGATGTCCACGTTTAGGTTTGGAATAACTCCTTGCAACCCTTGACCTACACTTACAATTGGCCTGTTGTCCAGTACATCTCCATTAACGGCGGCAACTGAACCCGTAAGGTTGGCCTTTTTCTGAGTACCATAACCAACTACCACAATTTCTTCCAATTGTTGCGCATCAAGTTCCATGTTTACATCGATGACAGTTTGGTTGCCAACGGTTACATCTTGAGTAAGGTATCCAACAAAAGAGACAGAAATAGTAGCACCTTCAGGAACACTTAGTCTGTAGTTACCTTCAATGTCAGTAGTTGTACCTGATGTGGTCGCTTTTACTATTATACTAACACCGGGTAGGCCTTCTCCATTCTCATCTGTTACTTTACCAGAAATATTAACGTCTGCCACTACCTCAACACGGTTTATGTTGTTCTTAAGGTCATTCTTTAATATAGGTGAGGCAGAAATACTCTTGTTTACTTGTTTAAACTTCAGTCCAAATTCCTTAGACAATTCAAGTAACACCAAGTTTACTGGCCTATTACCAGATGTCAATTTGAAGTCTTTCTTCTTCAAAAGGTTCTTTTTGGAATATGCAAATTCAAACTCCGTTTGGTTTTCTATTGATTTAAATACTTCTTCAACGTTACCATAAGAGTCGAATACATCGATATAAACTTCTTTTACACTCTTATGTTGAGCGGTTCCATTGCCCGCAAATATGAATGTAAGGAAGAATGTCTGTATTAGTATGCCATATAATGTGTATTTTGATAGCAATTTTATTAGTTGTAAATAGTTTAATTCCATAATTTTGTACAATTACGTTTAACAAAAATTTTACACCCCATTTGCCATTTTCCTTACTGTTTGCCGACACTCGGAAATGGTTTTGGGATTTAAGGTTTTCAGCGGCAGTATTATTTTCTCATACTGCCGTTTTTTTTTAACTTGTATCTGTCATATTTTTTTGTTTAATGTCCATTAATATATACTGTATTTCTCTTTATTTCATAAGTAAAATTCAAGGAGTGGGCTATACTATTCAACACATTAGGTAGTGTTTCGTTTTTGTACATCCCATTAAAAGAATTTGATATTTTCGCTGAGTCAGACATCTCAAATTGGACACCATACCACTGCTCCAAACGACTCACTACTTCATCCATACTGCTGTTTTCAAAAGCTATAATCCCGTCTTTCCAACCCAAATCCATCAATTTATCAATTTTTGTCTTGTACAAACAGTTCTCCGAATAAACTGCTTTCATTCCTGGTTCTAGTAGTAAAGAGGTGCATCTCGTAGCATCATCACCAACTTCTGTATTTTCAACTTTTACTTTACCTGACACCAATGCCACTTGCACCTCTTTCAGGTTACTTGCATTCACTGCGAATTTGGTTCCAAGCACAGTGGTACTGATACTTCCGGTTTTTACAATAAATGGCCTGTCCGTTTCGTGAGCAACTATGAAGTACCCCTCTCCTGTCAATTCTACTTCCCTTCTATTGCTACAGAATACATCAGGATATACCAGTTTACTGCCTCCGTTGAGTTTGATTTTTGTGCCGTCAGACAACTGTACCGTAAGTTTGGTACCCTTTTCCGCATATTTTACTATGTACTTTGATGCATTTTCTTGCAAAGAAAACAAATCATTCTCTGCTGAGTAATATTGAAAAACCATTAATGAAGCAACCAGGAATGCGAGTGCTGCTGCTACCTTAAGTCCACTTCCAAACAAAGCAATAAAATAACCTTCGTGTATATTATCATGCACCTCATTCCAAGAAGCATCTACTTGCTCAGTGTTTACAGTATGCTTTTCGAAAGACATGGCCCTGACCATATTCCTGCTTTCGATTAATTCATCCACTTGATCAGGATTTAATTTCATCCAGTCTTCCCAATACTTTTGAGCCTCAGTATCATTTTCAGCTGATACCCACCTTTGAAACCATTCGTTTTTTAAAAACTCTTCTTGATTTTTCATCAATTATTGTACAATTAGTACGAAGCACTTGTTCGCTCCTACAATACTATGAGTACAGACTGTCATGGATTGCCCATGAAATTTTCTTTTTTTTTCAAAAAAAAATAATTTGTGAGCTAATTATGGCCTTAATAAGCTTTAATTAAGTAATTACAGAGTGTGGGGATTTTCGATTAGATGTTGGTTCTATAATGGAAGACGCAAAAGGTTGATAAGAAAAGTTTAGAGAATACAGTATTAAAACAGCT
>CAXBNB010000145.1:0-8082 GCA_963976505.1 uncultured Reichenbachiellaceae bacterium | reverse complement strand
CGAAACCCTCAATGTATTAGATGCATCATAGTTGGGAATAATACTAGGGGTTAATTCAACATCTGGTTCGGCTACATACAATGCGTGTCCTTCTCCCCAATATACTGAAGTGTGATTTGGCAGTCCATTGGTTTCTATAACGACATTAGCCCCTTCCAGATAAATATCTGTATTGTCAGCATCAAATTCTGCAAAAGCTGCATGCAACTCTGTAACCAATTCCTCTTCTAACTCATTGGCATCATCGCTTCCACACGAAACCCATACAATACCTGCCAAAAATAATAATACACTTAATCTAATCATTTTCATAATCCTGAATTTTAGTTTTTGTTATCAGATGGTTAGACGCCAGCAGATTAAAAATCCCTCGGAGGTGGTTGATTATTTTGTTTATTGTTCAATAATACACTGGTGATTTCATCAATAATTTCATCAAATCGGGTCAATTGGTCTTTAGTACATATCCCCTTCAAATCCTGAAAATGCTGAAAAGTAGCTTCAACCTTTTTGGATTCAAATTGCTGTATTTGCTTCATCAACTCCCCTTGATTCCAGACCTGAGCTCCTTCAGTTTTCAAGAAATTAAAATAAGTCCTAACCAATTCTTTTTGTTCTTTGTTAATTTTCATCATTGTATCATGGTGCTCTTTGGCCAACTCCTCGAAACGATCCTGTTGCTGATCATCCAACATTAAAGTGTTTCTGATTTTATCCTTAAATGAGCCCTTAGCATGTTGGGGTGGATGAAGAGGGTGTGGTTTTAGTAGAAGAAAAATGAGTACAGCATTGAGTAGGATCATTAGAATAAAACCTACTTTAAACATGGTATTTTTATTCATAGCTCATAAATGTTAAAGTCAGTAATAATTTGATCATAAGAAGAAACTTCTTGAGGTTCAGCAGCTTGGTTGTAATAATTCGTGATGAAAAAAGCATTGCTACAAATAACTACCAGTATTACCGCTGCAATAGAAAGCCAACTCTGTTTTGGGGCTTCCATCTCTGCTTCTTGAGGCAAATTCTTTTGTATCCTTGCAAAGAGATCGGGAGAAGGCTGAGCTTTTTCCATCCCTTCCAAACTGTTCATGGTATTGTCTATCCAGTTTTTCATAATTTATTAGACGTATTTTAAAATTATTTCCCTCGCTCGGGAAAATATTCTTCTAAACCTTTTCTTAAATTGGCCTTGGCACGCTGTACCAAAGACTCTACTGCTTTTCTCGACACCTTCATTATTTCAGCAGTCTCCTGCTGTGACAAGCCTTCCACATTAGTCAGGATAAATGCTGTCTTCTGATTGTCAGGCAAAGTGTCAATGACCTTAAACAGAAAAGCGGCATTCTCTTTATTTTCCAATTTCACACCCGGATGTACAAAGTCAGGCGTATCAAATTTGATTTCACTCGAATCTTTGTGGTAAAGTGAGGTAAAAAAACCTTTGCGTTTGTTGCTGTTTTTCTTCCGGAGAAAATCCAGAGACTTATTCACGGAAATCCTATATATCCATGTACTTACTGAAGAATTGAACTGAAATTTGGAAGCTGAGGTATATACATTGATAAAAACATCCTGCAACACCTCTTCTGCATCCTCTACATTTTGGGTGTAACTGATGATGGTATTGTATGCCTTCACAGAATATCGACCATAAAGTTCCTGCAGAGCGGCTTCACTCCCACCGGCAATCTCTTTTAGAATTTTATTTTCTAGGTCATTCATGATTTTATAGGAACAGCTATCCTTTTATTTTACTGAAATGGATGTTTTAATGTGTTAAATCAATGTTCAATCAACTAACAAACTTACAAAACCACCTTCTCCTTCAAATCCACTATGCCTTTGGTAAGGTTGTTAAAATACCTTTTGCTACCGAGGTAGCGGTTGACATTCATAGAATCGTAAAGTGGTGAATTTGGATTCACCGAACTTATTCTCACATTTTTTGAGGCATGGATAAACTCGCCATCTCCCATCCAAATGGCCACATGAGTGGTTCTCTGCTTGGTAGAGTCGGTGGCAGGTCGCCCAAAAAATAACAAATCTCCGACTTCCAATCCTTCAAATTTCAATTGTGCATCTACAACCAAACCTTCGTTTACCTGTTGCGAGGCATCCCGTGGAATAATTAGGCCATTCATGAAATAGACCGTTTTCGTGAAGCCAGAACAATCCACCGCTTTGGATGATGTTCCTCCCCACAAGTACGGTAGCCCTTTCATGCTCAAGGCATTTGATCGAATTAAAGCTGCTCTTCTTTCCAAGTTCACCAACCAGTCGGTATATTTTTCTGACTTTGATTTTTCAATAAACCCTAACCGACCATCAGGGTATTGCACTTCATAAAAATCACCCACATCTTCAGACAATTTGAGCATACAACCCATGACTATGTCGCCTACAATAGCAGCTGATATTTCAGGATATTGATACACGCTTCCTGTTGTAGCCAAAAAAATCACCTTTTCAGACAAATCCCATACATCAAAGCTGTTTTCATTCATGGAAACAAATCCCCCATGATCTATCCAGGAAATATATTTGTCGGGAGTTTGCACCAAATACCACTCGCCTTCTTTTTTCAACACTCTAATCCTTGTACCTAATATAGCCTGTGTTGCCAGTTCGGCAGAGTGTTTTGGCAAAGAGCGAATATTAGCTACAGAATTGTTGATCACACCAAAAGTCTCTCCTTTCAAATCAGCATCAGGTAATAGATTTACTTCATCTTTTGTTGTCAACTCTTCTTGCTGCAATCGTTTTTTCAGCTCACTGAGTGCGGTTTTTTGATCTGTATTTCCAGCTAGTAGGACATTGTTCCCGTCCAAGGTAGCTTTGATTTCAAAGACTGCAACTCGTTTGTCAGGAGCATATTCAGTCTTCACCTCACTCAAGATGCGGTCTATCGCATTGTACTTGTCTAGCCCGTTATCCAAGCAGCCCGAAAGCATTAATACCGATAAAACAGTGATTGTAATGACCGTCCTCATAATTATGATTTTTTCTACTGCGTTAAAATTAACGAACTCAAATAAATATCAAGACAAAACAACAAGCAATCATTCCTGAATCAAATTCACCTCACAGAAATACCACACTACTATTTCTCTAGTTCATTCTTTTTTTGCGCTGCAAATACCTTTGTTTATCCGCTTCATAGGAATCTACCAATTCCTTATCATAGCGGTCTTTGAAGTTGAGCGTAGGAATCAAAGACTCTGGCATCAGGTCTTTCTTTACAGAAAAGGTCAGTTTTTTATCTTCATCTTTGGTAATGGTAAAATCATCATAAACATCTCCAAGTACCGTTTTCGCTACATAATGAACAGAATTAGGTCTAATATGAATTTCCTGATAGAGTTGAAGCGAAGTGCCAATGCGCTCTTCCCAATCACCGAATTGCACCGCATTTTGATACGGCCCTGCCACAGAAACCACATACACAGGATAATCAGCCCCCATCCTGCCACGCACATACACATGCTCATGACCTGTCAGTATTATCGGGACTTGATATCGCTCATACAATTCTTTGAATTCAGGAAATCTCACTCCAGGCTTTCTATTTCTAGCTGACGATTCCATTCCGTAATGATGCGTGATAAACACCCAATCTCCTTCAAATTCTTTCAATCTTTCTTCTGTCCAGACATAAATTTCTTTTCTATCTTCAGGAAATTTATATCGACACAGGTTTAGTGAAATGATGCGAACGTTGTTGTAATCGACATAAAACGTTTCTTCCTTATGCCCTTCCGGTCCATTCTTAGGAAAGGCGAAGTTCAAAAACCATAACGGAGAAATATTGTCTCCACTTTTGGCAATTAAATGTTCGTGGTTACCAGGCGTAGCTACGGTTGGTATGTTTTCAAAAGCCCATCCTCCAGCAGGAAAAAATTCGTTCCAGTTCTCGACATTTAAACCTCCACGATGCACCATATCTCCTCCAAAAATCATAAACTTAGCATCGGGGTTGGCAAGTACCGCTTGCCTGATGGCCCTACTTCCCAATGAATATATATCACGTTGGACATCTCCGAAATACAGAAACTTGAAGGGTTCATTTTCACCTGTTGCCGTGCGAAATTCTGACCAGGCCGACCAATGTGTACCATCTCCCACCCTATAAGAATACATGGTATTTGAATCCAATCCTTCGATGTTCACCGAGTGGTAATTCCAAAGTCCATCATCAGAAGTCAATGTATCAGATTTGGCGTTGAGTTTGATTACATCATCTTGAAAAAATGGAGATGCAGTCGCTTTCACATATTCTAAATAACCTTTAGATATTCCAGATGAAGTACGCCAAGTCACTGCTTGGCTGTTTTCTGGTGATCCAGCCCAAGACAATTTCACATGATGTGGCTGCTGATAATTAGTTGCACCATTTGTATTAACATTAATAGAAGACTTACATGCAGTCATCAATATAAAAGCTACTACCAACTGTAAGGTATATTTCATCATAACCAGTTCAAAATTATTTGTGTTTATCAACACTTCTCAGATAATTCAACAAGATATCAGGATAATCAGTAAGAATAATGTTTACACCTTTTCCAACCAACTCAGCATATACATCCATAGACTGTCGGGCCAGAGGGTCTATTTTTTTAATCGAATTGACATTGAGTACTTTGTTATATGGTTTCAGAGCATTGATAAAAGCTACCTCTCTTTCCGCATCATTAAAACCCAAGTGCATCACATCAGGTGAGAATTTTTCCAGATCACTTTTAATATTCGGCGTATTAAAAACTTTTTTCATAATAAAAGCCTCAGGTATCATCTTCTTGATTTTTCTTACACTTTTAATGTCTTTCACATAAAATATGACCCTGTTTTTGGCATTCATTTCAATTACCTTCGCTAAAATAGCATCCAACTCCTTTATTGAGTTTTTCAAGTCAAGATAGAAAAATGAATCGCCAGTTTCCAACTTCAATACTTCTTCCAATGTCGGGATTTTAAATTCCTGTGTATGCACCAAAGTGTCAACCAATCTATATGATTGAAGTTCAGCCAAAGTAAATTTATTTAAAGCGCCAATATCATCATCATGCATGAGGACGGGAATGCCATCTTTGGTTACACGCACATCTATTTCGACTATATCAGCACCAATGTCTAAGGCCATTTGAATACCTGCAATTGAATTTTCAGGAAAAGAGCTTTGCACTCCTCTGTGAGCAGCCACTAGAACCACATCATTAGTTGGTTCTGACATCATTGAGCGTACTGTGATCTTATTCTTTTGCTGTGAAAAAGCTGTTGTCACCAACAACATGATCATGGAAGCAGTGATAATCTTAATTCTCATTTCGCAGGCAATTGTTCCATCAACCCTTTTAGTTCTGAATGGAGTATTGGAGCAGTTTCAGGTCCAAGGGAGTTGGTCTCTCCATAAGTTTCTCTTTCGTCAAGATATAAATAGGGCGGCTCATCATCCCAGTGACTTTTAGGAATGATGTAACCAATCATGTCATTAGCCAATCCAAAAACGAACTTGTATTCACCCGGCATCAAATCTCGTAGTGGTGGGATTTCCACCGGATCGATATCATAGTCTCCTCCCGGAGGATGCTCTATTCCGCCATTTACTATCTCGGGGTAAATTTCACCAGGAACGAAAATAAAACTGGCAGGCCCCATTTTCCAAACAGCTACTTCTGACCTAGAAGTAAACCAAGAAGAATAGCCTTTATCCAACACACCAAAAAGAGAAGCCAATTTGAATTTATTGTTGGCTACTGGCAGGTAGAGTGTTTTTGAAATTATGTCATGTGAAGCAGAAGAATAAGTTTGCAAAGTTGAGTCTTTCAATAAATCCAATGCCAACATTGCCACGTGATTACCTTGAGCTTCTGCCTTTGCAAAAGTAGCTTCTTTGTATGCTGTATCTGTTTGAATATCAGGAATGGAAAACCTAGGTGAGGTATGCATCAACCCACCTATGGCGCCATTTATATAAAGCGCCACTCCACCTATTCCTTCTGCAAAAGTAGAATCGTTTTGGCTCACTCCTTCCTCTACTCCCTTTCTGA
Organism: uncultured Reichenbachiellaceae bacterium; assembly: GCA_963976505.1. Classification (GTDB taxonomy): domain Bacteria; phylum Bacteroidota; class Bacteroidia; order Cytophagales; family Cyclobacteriaceae; genus CAXBNB01. The sequence continues at coordinate 2,035 of CAXBNB010000145.1, read as the reverse complement.
TATAATGCGGGAAATCAGAAGTGATCTGAATGTTTTTGCTCCACAATGTCTCAGGATGATTGGCCCATGAAACTATGGTTCCCAATGTTTTATTAGAAGCTTGAGAAACCACTTTCATCAACCTCAAACCGGGATCAAAAACATGAGGTTTCCTAGAGTCATCCACCAAAAACTTAAGACGATCGGAAGTATCCTGAGCAAATGTAATACTAGCCGGTTCAGCTTTCGCATCAGCTTCAATTAACGCCAAAGCCGTCTGATCGACAATATGGCTTACATATTCGTCTTGAATCCCAGATTTGAAAATACCAGCACCCCAAATCCCTATTACATCTGGAGACTCATGATCGTGCGTACTCATGACAGCAATGTAATCAAAGTCTGTACTTTCCTGCACTTTTGCCCTGATGTTGGCGATTTGATCATTCCCAAATCCTATTGCATCAATGACTGCAATTCCAATCTTTATTTTGTCATTTTTCAAGACCATCACCCTGCTCCACAAACTATCATGAAACCCTTGAGCAGGACGGTTTTGATGAAAACCAGCCAGATAGACTGCATCAAATTCACCATTGTTGTTTTTATCGATAAATGTATCTCCTTTGTCCGGGTTATACCTTGCATCTCCATCAGCGTCCACCCAGGTATCTATCAGTACCGGGTTAATAGTCTTTTTTGAAAAACCAGCAACTATTGGTAATTCAGGCGATGTAATAGTTTTGGTATAGTCATAGCCTGACTTGCGGTCTCTTACATTATAAATCCCAATACCGATCAATACAATGAATAAACCTAACAGCAAATAGAGAAAGTACCTCAGCATAGTTTAATTATTTAACAAAGTCAGATTTAAATCTTTGAGCAGTTTTTGGTATTTTATTGATTAATTTCTTTTTACCATTAGATTTCACCAAATCAAATGCATCGTACAAAGTACCTATTGGAGTGAATGCCTGATAAGTGAGTACATCGCCTTTGATGGTTATGATCTGAAATAGCTGAGTGTACTCTCCTCTACGCTCCATCCATTCTGCATCCATAGAATCGTACATTTTTGGACCACTCACTGATACTGCATAGATAGTTCCTGCATCCGAAACAGAAGTAGCTCCAGTAGGATCATTACTCACCTGCCCTCTGGCATATGTATGGTCATGTCCTGTAAGAACAATGTCCACTTTGTATTTATCGATTAAAGGTTTCAATCCTTCACGCACATTTTTATTGTCTCTATTTTCTTTGGTAGAAAAAATCGGGTAATGCAACGTGATGGCCGTCCATTTTTTATCATTGTTGGCCAAAATAGAATCCAACCATACAGTCTGAGCTTTCCTTGAATGTGGCTTATCGTCGTAAGACAGGGCATCCAATGAAATCATTTTTAGGTCTTGATAGTCCACCACGAAACAAGTTTCTAGCAGTTCTTCCAATGGTCCATTTTGAGGAAGTGTAAATTGAGGTCTCCATAGAGGCGTCAACACTTCATTTTTGTATTCATGGTTTCCTGGAGTCATTATACTCGGGACAGTCGAATGAATAAAATCTCCAGCATAAAACCATTCCCCCCACTCCAAATTGGACTGTCTGCTGTTGATCAAATCTCCAGCGTGTAACATAAAATCAACCTGAGGAAATTGCTTGTAAGAGTTACGAATCACTCGACTCCACATGGATTTCACCTGATTTTGGGCATCTCCAAAATAGATAAAGCTAAATTCTTCACCTTTTTTGTCCGAGGCTGTGGTAAATTGAAACCACTCACTCCACAACTCTTGTTTGTCTGTTGCGCCAACTCTATAAACATAGGTCTTCCCAGGCGCTAATCCATCAATCACAACTGAATGATAGTTTGCTTTCACCAAAGGCTCATTTTCATGTTTGTTTTCAAAGACCTCCGTTTCGGCTTTTACTTTTTTTATAATGTTTGACAAGAACTCCGGTCCTTCTGTATCCAATGCTACTTCTATGAAGCCTTCAGCAATTTGCTGGCTTGTACGCCAGTTCACCCCAATACTTGTAGATGGTGTTGCGG
>CAXBNB010000144.1:0-8083 GCA_963976505.1 uncultured Reichenbachiellaceae bacterium | reverse complement strand
TGAAAATTACAATACTCATAAGGATACTGCTGGTGAACTGACGATTAATAATGCCTATAATCGAACTGACATTACGCTTGGAGCTTCTTTCAAATTAGCCAATGGAGCAGTGTTGAAAACGGACTACCAGATCTTGAAAAATGCTATAACCAATTCAAAAAGTGATCGGCAAATTAATTTTGGTGTAGGTGTATGGTTCTAATTCAATAGAATAGTTCATACATTTGTGACAACTAATATTGACAGTTTGTAAATATGAGGTATCTGTTTTTTTGTTCTATGGTTTTGCTAATCAGCTCATTTTCTATGCAGGAAGTGAAGTTGCCTAAAAATGCACAAAAGAAAATGGATAAAGCAATTGTAGGTACTTGGAATGTGGATTCATACGAAAAGTTAGCCATATCATTGGGTGGTTTTGATTTTGAATTGACGGGATCGGAGAATGTATATTTTATTAAAAATAGCAGTGCTGATTTGTTGGGCTATATGGTTTTATCTAAAGGGAGAGGAAAGTATGATTACTTTGATCTAATGGTGCTATATGACAAAGAATTGAAGGTGGCAGATTCAGAAGTATTGGTCTATCGTGAGGATTATGGAGGTGAAATTGGAAGTGGTAGATGGTTGAAACAATTTGTAGGAAAAAACACTTCCAGTGAGTTTAAACTGAGTAATGATGTGCAGGGCATCAGTGGAGCGACCATTTCTGTTAGGTCCGCTACCCAGGAGTTTAAAAGACTCACCGGCATGATGGAGCAATTGAAAAATCAAAACAAACTCAATATCTAATCCGCCTTGACCTACCTCAACAATATCCACAATTTCCCATCTTATGTAAAAAGAATGATATTCTTTTTCACACTTTCCATGACGGTAGGTTATTTCACAGGGTTTAATTTTATCTATCGTACCACAGAACTCAAGCCACAAGGAATAGAAGAGAATTACAATGGAAATGAGGAAGATGAAGAAGCTGAAGAAATGATGTTTAAGAAACCTGAGAAAGAAATTCTTACCACAATCCACACACATATATTATCATTTTCATTGATATTTGTTGCGTTATGCGGCGTTTTACTCGCTGTGCCCATGCCTCAGAAACTAAAATCATTTTTGCTAATTGAACCTTTTGTCTCTACCATTTTGACTTTCGGAGGTATCTGGTTTTTGTGGAAAGGAATTATTTGGGTCAAGTATATTGTGATGGTGTCAGGTATCTTACTTACGCTAAGCTTCGTACTGATTGTTTTTTTTATTTTCAAAGGCCTTCTACAGTCGGCAACTGGAGGAAATTCAGATTCAGTTAAGTAAAGACTCTTCATGTGTAATAATGTCATGAAGGATTAGAATAAATAATTACTCTTTAAGACAGCCCTAGCTAATCCCTTTATTTAGATTAAATTCGCATCCAAATAGGATAATAAGTCACATTGAATAAGAAAGTAGTAGTCATATTGGTAGCGGTTTTGTGTTCAGCAGGCGCAGTGGCTCAGGATCGTTCTGAGAATCGTACCTATGTAGGCATTAAGGCAGGATACAATTACGGTACAGCTGCTTTCGGGCATGCTTTACAGCGTATAAATATTGTGGAAGGATACAATCCTGGTATTCATGTTGGTTTGATAGGTATCAATTACATGGAAAAAAATATTGGGCTTCAGGTAGAGTTGAATTATACTCAGAAAGGCTGGGCTCAGCTTTTTGACAACAATGCACCAAAGTTTGTTACAGATTTGAATTACATAGAAATGCCCATGTATATGAATGTGTACATCGGACGTAAGAAAACAAGGATGTATTTCAATTTGGGCATTTATGCTGAATACCTGATCGGAGTGAAAGCGAGTGCCATCCCTACCGATACTCAGGGTTATGATTTCTATCCTTATGACAGCTCCAGAGATAGAAAATTTGGATATGGAATGATAGCAGGAGGAGGGTTTTACCGTGATTTTAGTTTTGGAACAATTCTAATTCAAGGCGCATTTTCTTATGGAATTAGCAATGTGCTGGATCCTGTGACTGAGGATTCAGGCATTCCTGATTTGTCAAATCTCATCACTTCTTCCGTATCTGTGGCCTATATGATCAAATTGGCTAAGTGAAATTCAGTAGATAAATTGATTTACAAATTCATAAGCTCTTAAATCCATCCAGGAGTATTCCTTTCCCTTAAGCGAAAAACCCACGTGTCCACCATGCTTTGGAATCTCTAGATGTAAAAAGGGATGAGAAGCAGCAATGTCCGTAGGATAGCATTTATTCCCCAACATGGGATCGTTTTTGGCATTTACTATTAAAGTGGGGATTTTTATATTGTGGTAAAATTGATCTGAAGTGGAGCTGGTATAAAAGTCTTCAGCATCTATGAAACCATGCAATGGAGCTGTAAAGCGCTCATCAAATTCAGCAAAAGTTTTGATTTTGCCCGCACCTTCGATATTAATCTGATCAGGATAAATCTCAGCTTTTAGTTTAATCTTTTGCAACATTTTCCTCAAAAACCTCTTACGGTAGAACCGGTTTTCTGACTTTTTCAATTGCAGTGCACTATCCCATAAGTTGCATGGAACAGAAAAAACAGCAGCCGCTGAGATTCTCGGGTCAATTGTAGAGCCTTGTTCTCCAAGGTATTTTAAAGTAGTGCTGCCACCCATAGAAAATCCTGATAAGACAACTTTTTCATAAACATTGGATTTTAAAGCATGTTGTATCATGGTGTCATAATCATCGGTAACTCCATGGTGATACATTCGCAATGCCCTGTTTATCTCTCCACTACACGATCTGTAGTTCCAGGCCAATACATCCCATCCCTGCTGATGGAAGTACTTTGCCATGCTTTTGACATAGTGACGATCAGAGCTTCCTTCCAGTCCATGAGACAGTATAATGAGCTTAAGGTTTCCAGCTTTTAACCAATCCAGGTCAAGAAAGTCATCGTCAGGAGTATTGATCCTTTCACGTGTATATTCCACTCCTTTTATTTCCCTGAGAAAACTAGGAATAATGGTTTCAAAATGACCATTTCTGATGTAAAAAGGATGGTTGTTGTAACTTGAATTTGAGATCAATGGCATTTCGAACTATAATTATTTCGATTAAAGTTATGTTCTGTCTTTTGCTTTTCTATTTTTGTCGCTAAAATAAGACATTATGAAGGAATTTGTATTAGGCATAGACATAGGAGGAACAAGTGCCAAATTTGGTTTGGTCAATAGAGATGGTGATGTGTTTAACGAAGGGTCTGTTCCAACTGTTGATACTACTAGTGTGGATGAGGTACTCAAACCAATACATGAAAAAGTGTCGATTATATTAGATCAAAACCCTGAATACAAATTGATAGGAGCAGGTGTAGGAGCTCCTAATAGCAACTATTATAAAGGTACTATTGAGTTTGCACCCAACTTGAATTGGGGTGAAATGGTGGATTTTAAATCTGAATTTAAAAAATACTTTGATTTTCCAATCGTATTGACCAATGATGCCAATGCAGCTGCTATTGGTGAAAAAGTGTTTGGGGGAGGTAAAGAAATGAATGACTTTGTCGTTTTTACATTAGGAACAGGATTGGGCAGTGGGATAGTAGTAAATGGCGAAGTGGTCTATGGATACAGCGGATTTGCGGGAGAATTGGGACATGTAACCGTTAACCCCAAAGGAAGGTACTGTGCCTGTGGCAGACGTGGATGCTTGGAAACTTATGTATCCGCAACAGGAATCAAAAGGACTGTTTATAAAATGCTCGCAGACTATACCGACTCAAGTATATTAAGGGAAGTGAGTTATGATGATCTCAGTGCAAAAATGATCACCGAAGCAGCCATTGACAATGATTTTATTGCCATCAAGGCTTTTGAATACACAGGTAAAATTTTAGGTATAAAACTGGCTGATACTGTGGTACATACTAGTCCTCAGGCCATCTTTTTATTTGGCGGTTTGGTCAATGCCGGTAAATACCTATTCGAACCTACCATAAAGCACATGGAGAAAAATATGTTCAAGGCGTTTAGAGGAACGGTACAACTCTTGCCGTCAGCTTTAATGGATAAAAATGCTGCTGTACTGGGTGCCGCTGCTTTGGCCTGGAATGAAGCTGACAGACAAGGTAATTAATCCTATTTGATGGCTTAATATTTGCTTGACAGCAATATTATTTTACTACATGAGCATATCGGCTATACAACGTCTCATTTTTGTTATCTTCTTATTTTCCCCTTTAATCTTATTTGGGCAAAAGATACGTGTGCTTGATAACAACACTTTGAATCCGATCTATAATGCTGGTGTCATAGATGAAGAATCAATGGATGTAGTTTTTAGTGATGAGGATGGTTATTTGACTTTAAAGGCCTCTGTAGACCCAAAGAAAATACTCTATGTTCGTCATCCATCTTACAAAAGGCTAGAGATTACTTACAATGATATTCTCGAGCAAGGAAACATCATTTATCTATCGGAAGGAGTCGTTAATATTGATGAGATTGTGGTCTCTGCCAACAAATGGGAACAGGAGAAGTCGGAAGTCCCAAACGAAATTCTATCTATATCTCCCAGAGAGGTCGCTTTTAAAAATCCGCAAACTGCTGCTGACATGCTGGAAAGCACTGGACAAGTGTTTGTGCAAAGAAGTCAGATGGGTGGAGGAAGCCCCATGATTCGTGGTTTTGCAGCCAACTCAGTATTGATCATGGTGGATGGAGTGCGCATGAACAACGCCATATACAGGGAAGGTAATTTACAAAACATAATAATGCTGGATCCCAATTTATTGGAAAGGTCTGAGGTGATCTTTGGTCCAGGATCTGTATTGTATGGCAGTGATGCCTTGGGTGGAGTGATGGATTTTAACACACTGAGACCCAGGTACTCAACTGGAGATAAATTAAGGATTTATCCAACTGCTTTTACACGATTTTCTTCTGCTAATAATGAGAATACAGGGCATGTTAACTTACGATATGGCAATAAAAATTGGGGGTTTATTACTGGGTTGACTTATAGCGATTTCGATGATTTGCGGTCTGGGTCAAATAGAAATTCCAAGTACCCTGATTTTGGAAAACGATTTGACTATGTCAGGCGGGTCAGTGGAGTAGATCAAATTATACAGAATGATGATCAAAACATTCAACGGTTTTCAGGGTACAATCAAACCAATTTCCTTCAAAAAGTTGGCTATACAAAAGATACATTTGAATTGCTTTATGGATTTTATTTTACCACTTCGTCTAACATACCTAGATACGATCGGTTGACAGAAAGAAGTGAAGGACAACTCCAAAGTGCAGAGTGGTATTATGGGCCTCAGGACTTCATGATGCACTCACTGACGCTTTCGGATTACAAGCGATCCAAAATGTATGATGCAGTTAAATTGGTATTGGCACATCAAAATGTGACTGAAAGTCGCAACGATAGAAAGTTGTTTGATGATAATTTGAGGACAAGGAATGAAAATGTCAAAATGTATTCTCTTAACCTTGATTTGGATAAAAAATTAAATGAAAAGACTGAACTCTATTATGGAGCCGAGGCATTGCACAATAGCGTAACATCCACGGCTTTTTCAATGGATATCACCGATCCTCGAAACATATCTGCGGCATCAACTCGCTATCCCGACGGTGGTAGTAGCTATGGATCATTGGCCACCTATTTTAGTCTAAAACGGAGAATATGGTCGGATGTGATTGTCACTGGGGGCATCAGGTATTCAAATGTATATATGACTTCAATCTTTGAAGACAATACATTTTATGATTTTCCATTTGAAAGAATAGAACTGAACAATGATGCCATCAGTGGGACTCTTAGTGTAGTTTATTTAAAGGATGACAAATGGAAACTAAGCGGGCTGTTGTCTTCGGGGTTTAGATCTCCAAATATTGACGATATAGGCAAAGTATTTGACTCTGAGCCAGGCAATGTGGTCGTACCGAATGAAAACTTGAAGCCCGAATTTTCCTATAATGGTGAAATTACTTTGATGAGAAACATAGCCAATACTGTAGAAATAGAAATGGTGGGCTATTATTCCTTTTTGAAAGAAACAATTGCACGTCGTGATTTTACTTTTAACAATAACTCAACCATTACTTACGACGGGGTAGAAAGCAATGTACAGGCATTGGTGAATGTAGGGGATGCCTACATTTTCGGTTATTCCCTAAATGTACGTGCGGATATCACGTCCTACCTTTCTCTTTTCTCTTCTTTGAGTAATAACAGAGGACAGGACAAGATAGAAAATGTACCCCTGAGACATACTACGCCATTATTTGGACAGACCTCCTTTATTTTCAACCTAAAAAAGATAAAAGCAGAGTTGTTTGCCCGATACAATGGAAGGAAATCGAAAAAGGATTTTGCTCCTTCTGAGCTCAATAAAGCTTATCTCTATACGGTAGATGGATCACCGTCATGGATGACTCTCAATTTTAGGTCTTCTTATCAATTGACTTCCAATCTGAGCATGAGCGCTGCGGTAGAAAATATATTCGATGTACATTACAGACCGTATTCTTCCGGTATCAGTGCCCCGGGAAGAAATGTAATTTTCTCGGTAAAGGCTCAGTTTTAGTCTACTTGGGACTAATTTTGTTTTTTTAAACCCAATTTCTGATTTCCATTCGAAATACATTAAAACCAAGCAATGCAGAAAAGAAAAATAGTGATACAACGATTATTAATATGCTTTCTGTTTGTGGGATCGATCTATGCGTGTAGTCCTGTAGGGAAAGAAAATAGAATCAAAATTTTGTTTGAGAAAGCGAATAAAAAATTGGCGCAAGAATCCTACAATGACGCGATTGCGATCTATGATCAAATACTGGAAATGAATCACGATCTTCCCCAGGTGTATCAAAACAGGGGAGTGGCTTATTTCGAAACGGGACATTTGGTGTTGGCACTGGCGGATTACAACCATGTGCTCAAAAGCGAACCAGAGAACTACGCCATATATTTCAATCGAGCACGTACTTACCTCGATTTGGGTCGCAATGAAAGTTGTAGGGCAGATGTAGATTTTCTCAAAAAGCAGTTTCCTGATACCGCCTTGGTGTATTTTATTGAAGGACTGTTATTTCATCAAATGGATGAAAACGAAAATGCGTTGATCGCATTCAACCAATCTTTGAGGCTTGACAAAGGGAATGCCGAAACACTTGCCAATAGAGGTATGGTGTATTATGCTACGGAGCAATATGATAATGCGGATCAGGATTTGATGGCATCATTGAAGATAGATCAGGATAATGTATATGCGGTCAATGCGCTAGCTTTGGTGAAAGCCGAACAAGGAGACCTAAAAGAAGCCGACTCTCTAATCAATCAAGCACTCTCTGTGCTGCCTGATCAACCGATTTTCCTAAACAACAGGGGTTACATCAATATTTTAAGAAATGACCTTCAACAGGCAGAAATAGATATTATTGGCAGTTTGAAAATAGATGACAAAAATGCATGGGCACGCCAAAATTTTGGAATCTTACTGGCAGCTAAAGGAAACAATAAAGATGCTATTATGAGCTTACAAGATGCTTTGACTCTAAACCCAAAACTGAAAAAGGCAAAATATCATTTGATCAAAGCCTTTATCGCCATTGGCAATACAGACGCAGCTTGTGAAATATTAGCAAATAACCCTATTCTGAAGGAGCAGTTTACTGATTTTAAGAACTGTCAATAGAAACTCATATTTATTAATGCATTCTATAACTATGGAAATTTCACAAACAGATGGTAACGAAAACGGTAAATTCTACATAGAAATGGAAGGAGAGGCCATGGCAGAAATGACCTATACCTGGAGAGGTGCAGACAGAATAATCATAAACCACACTTTGGTAGATGAACGCTTGAAAGGCAAAGGAGCAGGCAAACAAATGGTGGTAGCCGCTGTGGAATTTGCTAGATCCAAGGGAATATCAATCATTCCACAATGTCAGTTTGCAAAAAGTGTGTTTGACAAAGTAGGAGAATTGAGAGATGTTTTATAGATTTATAGTATGGACAATAAGAACATTGCCAAAGAATACACCAATGGAGAAGTAAGCATCGTGTGGCAATCAGG
>CAXBNB010000143.1:0-8093 GCA_963976505.1 uncultured Reichenbachiellaceae bacterium | reverse complement strand
GATCAACTCTATACCTACAAGTATCATTATGGCATTTTGCTTGACGATGGCTATCAACAACCCTATAATGAAGAGTACAGCACTGAAGAGTAAGTAATGTTCGATTGGTATCATATCACTCTTCAGGTTTTAGTTTGTTTCCAACAATAAAAGCTGCCCCAACCAAAGCGACAAGTAACAGAACTGCGGTCACTTCCAATGCCAGTATTTGATCTGTCATAAGATTGATCCCAATAATCTGAGTGTTGGAAAATCCTGACGTGATGTCTCCTGCAATTTCAGTATTTGACCCGAACTGATGAAAATTAACATTTCCAGTAATGGCGCAAGACAGTGCCCATAACAACAATCCTCCAACCAATATAGCAGGTAAAACCCTTTTATGAGCAACACTCAATGCCTGACCTTCTATCCTGTTGGTGAGCATGATTCCGAACATGAGCAGGATCAATATTCCTCCCACATAGACGAGGACTTGTGTAACCGCCACAAATTCTGCATTGCTAATCATATAAACCCCAGCTACGCCCACAAAAACCATAACAAGTAGAAATATCGACCTTACAATGTTTTTAGAAAACAAAATCATAAGACCCGAGGTGATGGACATCCCAGCCAGAAAATAAAATGCAATTGCATTAAGACTTATTTCGGTTACACTATCCACTCTTATTTCTTCGGTTTTATTTTAGGCCTGAAAACAGGTTTCTTCGCTTTTGGTGTTTCTTCATTGAGTTCCTCACCAGCATCAGATTTCATGACATTCGGTTCCTCTGACGGTTTGTCTTTCACTTTTATCTTCGGTCTGAAGACAGGTTTTGGTTTGACCTCACTTGCCTTCTCTTCTTCTTGCTTACCAACAGCCTTATCTTTAGTCTTTATTTTTGGTCTAAAAACTGGCTTTGATGGTTTTTCGGGCTCAGCTTCGGACTTAGCTTCATTTGGTTCAGTATTGGCACCTTTCGCCTTGATCTTAGGTCTAAAAACGGGTTTCGGTTTAGCGACACCTTCTTGCTTTTCTTCTGTCTGCCCTTCCTCTTTTACCTTAGCTTTTACTTTGGGCCTAAACACAGTTTTTGCTGGATTAGAACCTTCTTCAGCCTTGATGTCCTTGCCATCAACATCCTCTGTTTTAGCTTTTACTTTTGGTTTGAAAACCGGCTTTTTAACCACTTCGTCATTTCCACTGCTTTTTACTTTGGGTCTGAATACTGGTTTTTTCTTTTCGTCTGTTTCCGGTTCGGAGACAGTGGTTGCGGCTACAGGTTTGGCTTTGGCGTCTTTCTCCTTTTGCTTGGCTTCATTGTGTTTTTCAAGCTCTTCTTTCTTTTCCACCACCTCACTGTCCGACATATTTCCAAAAACAAAATTATGCTCTGTCAAGTCAAACACACTGAAGTCATACTCTTTGGTCATGGTCAGGCATTCGGTAGGGCATACGGTGGTGCAAAGTCCGCAAAAGCAGCATTTTGCCATGTCGATATCGAACTTAGCTGCATAAATCCTCTTTGGAGTGCCGTCAGAAGTTTTTCCAATTTCCTCTACGGCCTTTACAGGCTCTATGTCAATGCAATTGACCGGGCAAACTTTGGCACATTTGTCGCACACTATGCAATCATCAATTTCATTGTGCAATTGATAGCGACCGTTATCAGGAACTGGCAGTTCCTCAAATGGATATTGAAGCGTCACTATGCCTTCTTTCTTCTCAAAATAGTCATCATCCTTTATGCCTATAGGGTCTCGCATTGTCTTAGCTTGAAAGAAATGAAGCATAGTCAACTTGAACCCTTGCGAAAAGGTTGAAATAGTGTCTTTTATATTTGATAAATATGTTTTCAAAATCTTTAATTCAAATCACCCACAATCTCCAAATCCCTGCTACAAAAACCATCAACAGTCCGATGGGAGTTAAATACTTCCAACTAATAGTCATCATCTGATCAACCCGAACCCTTGGCAATGTCCATCTCACCCACATCTGCACGAAAATCAATACCATCGACTTAGAAATCAACCAAAAAATACCCCACGCCTGACCAGCCAAAGTACCCGGTTGCCCAGAAGTCCACTCTGCAAATGGCAGCCCTGCTATATTTGGAAAAACAGTATTCCAACTCCCTAGAAATAGTACCACAGCTAAGATAGAAACCAACAGCATAATGCCATACTCAGACAACATGATTACTGCCCATCTAAATCCAGAATATTCGGTATGAAATCCTCCGATCAATTCAGATTCCGCTTCCGGTAAGTCAAACGGTGTACGGTTAGACTCTGCCAAAGATGATATGAAAAATATAACAAAGACAATAATCAAAAAAGGATGCCTGAAGATATTCCAACTGAGTACACCTCCCAATGAGGTGATGGCTCCATTCTCTACCAAATTTCCGCTATTGAAAATTCCCTGCTGATAGGAAATCTCTTGCAAATCCAATGTCTGAGAAACCATTATAACACAAAGTACCGCAAGTCCCAGAGGAATTTCATAAGACACGATTTGTGCTACCGAGCGCATCGCTCCAAACAAGGAATATTTATTGTTTGACCCCCAACCTGCCATTAGTATGCCTACCACATCCAGTGATACTACACCCAATAGAAAGTATATACCCGTCTCCGCTGTAGAACCTCGTAAATCAGAAGTCAAAGGTAAGACAGCAAATCCCGCAAATACTGATGCAAAAATGATAAACGGTGCTAAAAGAAAGAGCTTCTTATCAGCGGCATCTGGTTTAATATCTTCTTTCTGTAGCATTTTGAGCACATCTGCTACAGTCTGGAGGATTCCATATTTCCCAACCACCATAGGACCCAATCTATCCTGCATGAATGCACTTATTTTTCGCTCAGCATACACCGCCAAAACAACGAACAGGAATAAGAATGGTAAATAAAAAAGAAATGCAATCATTGGCTCTGTTTCCAGATGATAGTTATAAAATCAAAGATAGAACGATAAACTATAAAATGTGGGAGCTATGATTAATTTGTACTTGAAAAAAAGCAGAATATCCCAGTGGAATCAAATAATGGAAAAAAAATAGACTTCATCAATTTGTTAAAATCAAATCATTTTTCTCACCAATATCAATTTTGGCCGGCGCGTTGAGGATAAAGGTAGTGCCCTTCATACCAACGGTAGTATCCAACTCTACTTCTCCTTTGATCAAATTGGCCCTTGAATGGATGTTTTTCCAGCCATTTCCTTTGCCCAATTCCAAAGCAGATTTATCAAACCCCATTCCATTGTCTTCAATCAATAAAGTGATTTCTGTATCATCTTTAGTAATCTGAAGTTCTATTTTCGAAGCACTTGAGTATTTAATGATATTGTTGACCCACTCTTGAGAAATCCTGTAAATGGATATTTCCTGAATTTTACTGAGTCTTTCTTCCATGTCATACAAAGAGACCTCCACTATGATCTCACCACTGTCATTGATTCGATTGGCGAATTCCTTTAATGCTTCACCAACACCGGCGATAAGTAGCGTTTGAGGCATGAGGTTAAAACAAATGTTTTTCAACTCGACATACATTTCATTGAGAATAGAAGTGGATTGATGAAAAATCCCCGACCTCTTCTCAATATTGGTGGATTGGGTAGTCTCCAAACCTTTGATGTTCAACATGAGTGACGAGATCATCTGACCAAACCCATCATGCAGATCCTTGGCAAAACGATTTCTTTCATCTTCCTGTCCTTTTACTATTGCTTCCATCATCACCTCCTGATTGCTTTGCACCTGTTTGTAGAGGTTTTCACGGTCACGGTACACAGACAAGGTGACCTGAGCCATCAATATCATAAAAGCTATCGTCTCAAATGTAGATCCTATTAACACCAAGTTAAATCCATCTAAGCCCTTGTCTACCACACCAAACAAAGGAAGTATGACATTGCTAAATGCCAATGTGAGGTAAACTAGGTAAACAACAAACAAGGTCAAAGAACGGTCCATTTTCCTGAAAGACGCTATACACAAGGTGATCAGCAAATACAGAAAAAGCAATGCCGTAAGTGACACCATTGTATTGATAAACAGGTTGGTGAAAAAGAAACTGAATTTAAAATATGGCATACAATAGAGTACTGCAATCCCTATAGCCAAATAGCCAATAAACCTCATGCCATTCCAAGCCTTTTTACTCATTTCAGAGATAGGCACAATACTGTTCAAAAACCTCGGCATAAAGTTGATCATGAGCACAGCTCCAATCTGATAGTAATTGGTTACTATCTGATATGGATCAGAATCAAAAAACAGAAAAAGTATTCCAAGGTTTGCGGTACCAATCATCCCTGTTGAGATGCCAAACATGATATAGTAATAGAATATATCTTGCCTGATGCTGATGTACAAAAACAATGCAAGAATCAGAGACAAAACCAATATCCCAATCCATAAGAAACTAAAAGAAAGGTTTTTATCTTTAAAATTAGAAGCCGTCTCAAATCCCATCAGAAACATAGGGGTGTTCATAGAAGACAAAGGGTCGAATGTACGAATCAGCACTCTAACTGTGCTTTTCTTAGGGAAATGTAATTTAACGGGAAAACATGGATCGTTGTAAAGTTTGGCTTTGCTCGATCTCGCCAAACCCGTTGCTACAAAATTAGTTTGCAGCTCTCCATTTTCAACAAAATAAAAATCCAACATATGGCTGATGGGATTGTTGAGGTACAATACTTTATCAAATGCCACTTCTGTTTCGTTCGTAAATTGTACCATTACCCATTCCTGATGTTCGGAATATCCGGTAAGCGGCTTCTTCTCCCAAGAATTCTCAGGAAGGCCTGCAGCCTGTGCGGCGGTCATTCCATCCGTTTTGTCAGAATAGAGGTAAGTTTTGCCTTTTAAGTCCAGCAATTCCAAGTCTTTGTTTACACTAATGCCATCAATGGCCATAGCCTGACTCGTAATGACTAAAAGAATGAATAACAGAATAATCCTCATAAACCTCAAACACAGTAATACACTGTAAAGTAATAAAAGCTCCTAATATCCGAAAAATTATTCCTGTTCAGGTCTCCTTTTCCTCAGTGTGGTATGTCTCTCCCAAATTTGTTTTAAGAAAATCAAAAATCAATAAGAGGACATACCATTCTATAAAAAAATCGTTTAACTTGAACTAAGCTGATCAAAAAATACCATTGCTGACCCATTATCAAATATTAGACATCCCTGAAAATGCCACTGCCAGCGAAATAAAAGCCGCCTTTAAGCGACAGGCTTTGAAATTTCACCCAGACAGAAACCAAGGTGACCCAGTAATGGAAGAGTTATTTAAAGAGCTTAATACTGCCCATCAGGTTCTTGCCAATCCATATACAAGGTATCGATATGACATGATACTTAAATTTGGTTCATTTGACATACCACAAAAACCTACTAGTCCACCTCCTCCTCGGCAATACACAAGACCCCCAGCTTCTATTTTCCAAAAGCCAGCATTAATGTCAAAAGAAAATTTAAAGGCTACTCTGTATGCTTTTTCTTTTGCATTTGTAATAGGTCTAGTGATCAAGATAGGAATCTGGGGACTGGATCATTATAATGCAGTAAAAAAAGAAAAAATATTAACAGAAAGGAGGCATACGTTTACCATTGTTCAAGATGCCTATAATAAAGGAGAGTTAAAAGAAAGCCTATTAATGATAGATGGGATGGGAATGTTTTTTGAATCCGAAATGGATATCAGCGAATACAAAGACATGCTCTTCAGTACTATCATCATGCGTGCAGATAAAAGTTTGGAGGAAAAACGATACGCCAGAGCCATTGCGCTCTACAACATTCTCAGTGATTTTCCGATCGGAAATTCATTAAACACCTTGCTTAAAAAAGCAGAAGCAAACAAACAATTAAAAAATTACGATCAGGCCATTAAGATCTACCAACAGCTCTTCATGATCGGATACAGAACCATTTCGTTCTACATTGAAATGGGTGCTTTACATGAGGTTGGATCCAAGGATTTCAACTCAGCCCTTAATTACTATCAGCAAGCTTGCAATATGGCATCTGCTCAATATGAAGCTGTTTATGGCAAAGCCTATCCAATTCTTATAAATGCTGAGATGATTCCTGAAAATCATTTTGGGTTGTTTATGAAACTAGCCAATGCGTATTACATGACCGGAAATTATGAAAAGTCTCTTAAATCATTGGATTGGACCAAGGAAATCTGGCCCGACAGTTCCATAAACTACATCATCAGCGGCAAATGTCACTTTGCTATGAACCAAGAAAATTTAGCTTGTGAAAATTTCAAATTTGCTAGAAAACTTGACTCAATGTTTGATCCTCCAGTAGCTTGCGCCAAATAATATCGCTTAGAGAATACTATATGATTCAAATCAGCTTACCCTCATACATAAAGACTCCCTCCACTTTAATAAATCCGAGTATACTTACTGCCATCCTATGCCTCTTCATTTCATTTCAAGCATTTTCCCAACAAGATTATAAGGTCTTTATCGACCTCACAACAGTAATAGACGACAAAGTAAAAGTCACGATTGAAGTCCCTGAAATCTCAGAAGAAAAAATTGAATTTCATATCCCTAAAATTGTCCCAGGCACTTATTCTGTCTATAATTTCGGAAGGTTTATTAGTGATTTTCAGGCTCTTGATGCCAATGGAAACCAGCTCAAAACAGATAGCATCACCCCCAACAGGCGCCTGATAAACAATGCAACCAAATTGCGTAAAATTTCATACTGGGTAGAAGACACCTATGACAGTAAAAAAAACAATTTTGTATTCGAACCGGCTGGATCCAATATTGAAGAAGGCAAAAACTTTATCATCAATACCTATGCATTTATTGGATACTTGAACAATTACAAAAACCTGCCTTACAATGTAAATATAAAACACCTGCCTGCGCTATACGGCTCCACTGCCCTTCCTAAAACAATAGATTCTGACTCGGTTGACATATTTACAAGTAAAAACTACTTTGACCTAGCAGATGGTCCTATTATGTACTGCATACCAGACACCACTACATTCAAAATGGGCGGGGCGGAAATTCTTGTTTCCGTTTATTCTCCCAACAAAATTGCTACTGCTGATATTACAGCAGGATACATCAAAGAAACTCTGGAGGCACAAAAAGACTACTTAGGTGGAAAGCTGCCAATAGATAAGTATGCTTTTCTAATTTATCACTTTTCTGGGGTATTTAGTGGGTCTCTCGCATTAGGTGCCTTAGAACACTCCTACTCTTCGCTTTACAGCCTACCTGAATTGCACCCGATTTTGATTTCTCAGACGATCAAGGATTTCACTGCCCATGAGTTTTTTCACATCGTCACCCCTTTAAATATTCATTCCGAAGAAATAGGCAACTTCGATTTTATAGAACCAAAAATGTCAAAGCATCTTTGGCTTTATGAAGGAGTAACAGAATATGCAGCTGGCCTAGCACAAGTGAAGTATGGACAAATGGAGGTAAAACAATACCTGGAGGTACTACTGGAAAAAATTAGCGCTGCTCTCAGGTACGACCAAGAACTGCCATTCACTGAATTGAGTAAAAGATGCCTCCACGAAAACAAATCTCAATATGGAAATGTTTATCAAAAAGGTGCACTTATTGGTCTCTGTCTGGACATCAAGTTAAGAGAGTTGTCAAAAGGAAAATTTGGGATCCAAAACATGATGCAAGACCTATCGCAAAAATTTGGCAAAAAAAATGCCTTCAAAGACGATGAGTTGTTTGACATCATTACAGAACTAACTTTTCCAGATATCAGATATTTTTTCAGAGAATATGTAGAGGGGAGTTCACCACTTCCATTAGAGTCAACGTTTGAAAAAGTTGGAGTGATTTATACATCAAGAGAAATCAGAAAAGAAGTGTCACTTGGCGGTATCGACTTTTATTCAAATACCGATAATGGCAAAGTAATCATCACAGACACCAGTAACCTAAACAGTTTTGGTAAAGAACTGGGGTACCAGTCAGGGGATGTAATTCACAAATTCGATGGGGTAAGGCTCAACTCAAGCAACTTGATCGACACATTTGATCACTTCAAACAGACGCATAAAAGTGGTGACAAAATCAATTCAGT
>CAXBNB010000142.1:0-8140 GCA_963976505.1 uncultured Reichenbachiellaceae bacterium | reverse complement strand
GTAAGAATCAACTACTATCCACCGAGAGGTGACGACAAGGAAGGTTGGGACAATATAGACATCAGTGGATGGCTGGGGTATAAAATGCAAATAAAGGTAGATTTCCTATGCAAGGATTCTATTTTGGCAGCTCCTTTGGTTTTGGATTTGGCTCTTTTCTTAGACTTAGCAGCACGTGCAGGTATGAAAGGGGGCATTCAGGAATGGCTTTCATTCTACCTAAAATCTCCGCAAGCAGCCAAAGGTCTGAAGCCACATCATGACATATTTGTTCAATTGATGAAACTGAAAAACACACTCAGATACTTACAAGGTGAAGATTTGATCACCAATCTGGGATTAGATTATTATGATTAAGTGCTTAGCTCAGAAATGAATTCTAAAAGTCTCTGTTTGATAAGCAGAGACTTTTGTTTTTTATTTCGGCCAAATAAAATCGTATTTTTGCTGACTACACAAACTTAAATCAATAAAACATGCGCAATTTTTATATTTTTATGTCCACAGGTTTTGGAAGCGGCTACTCTCCTATAGCTCCTGGAACAGCCGGATCAATTGTGGGTTGTGTCATGTTTTATGTACTAAACCTACTATACCCCGCCTACTTTCCCGGTTTTGGGATAGATTCTATTTATTTCATCACTTTGATTGTAGTGTTCCTCATCATAGGTGTAAAAGCAAGCCACTTTTTAGAAAACGAATGGGGAGAAGATCCTCAAAAAATCGTGATAGATGAAATAGTTGGCGTATGGGTCACCCTGCTTTTTGTTCCTTATTCACATGTAAATCTCCTACTTGCATTTATTCTATTTAGGCTTTTCGACATCTTCAAACCGTTAGGCATAAGGAAGTTTGAAAGTATGAAAAAGGGCTGGGGAGTGATGATGGATGATGTTGCCGCAGGAGTATATGCCAATGTCTGCTTGCAAATTTACCTTTGGTTATTCTAACACCCAATGACTCAAAGTAAACCTTCTGGGAAAACCGCCTTCTTCAGGTATAACATTGCAGCATTACTTGCTACCGCAGGAGACTTTGTTACACTCATTTTTTTAACCGAACTGGTAGGTTTATGGTATTTACTATCCACCATTTTAGGAGCTTTGGTTGGGGCAATAATAGCCTTTACTTTAGGAAGAAACTGGGCTTTCGTATCCAAAGAAGAAGCTCAATCTAAACAAGCCTTGAAATATGGAGTGGTAGCCCTTGGAAGTCTGGGGTTAAACACACTCGGCGTGTTCTTTTTTACTGATGTATTAGAAGTTCAATACATTATTTCAAAATCTATAACTGCTGGGATAGTCGCCCTAGGCTACAACTTCCCATTGAGCAAGTACTACACTTTCAAGTAACGTTATTGCCTATTTCTTTGCCCCAATTTTACACTCAAAGACAAGCCTGTATAATCATCTGAAAACAAAGGTTGCCAAGACAATACTGATTCCTCCTTTTTCTTTTTATGCAAATGAGGTACAATGAACCCCACCAATGCACCCACTGCATAGCCAGCCATTACATCTGTAGGAAAATGCCTGCCTGCTTTTACCCTCAAATACGCCGTGGTTGCCGGAATCAAAACAGCTCCACTCCACATCACAGTCTTAAAACCTTTTTTCATGTTTGGGTGATAATCCGTTACCACTTTTGCCATAAAAAAAGTGAAGGCAGCAGTATGTGATGTATGTCCTGAGAAAAAAGACCTTTTAGCATCAATCTTCAATTTATTTTCTAAAGGTATCTCAGGATTATAAGCAAATGGTCTTGGCCTTCTTGCTATGTTCTTCGCCAAATTGGTCAACCCAAAAGTAGTAGAAAGCACTTCTAAAGACATGGCAACAAGTGGCCATACATCTTCTTTTGTATGGTGGTTGGACACAAAGTAAATAGGAAGTAAAGTCATTGAAGTTCGAAAGAAATCACTGTATGAAGCTGCTTTTGTAGAACTATTGTAAATAGCTGCCTTATCGAAAGAGGACAATCCATCAGGATTCAATCTATTGATTTCAGCAATATTCAAAAATTTTTCATTATTAGCCGCCTGTGCTATAAACCCTGCAGATACGGTGAGGGCACTGGTAATAATGAAAGGAATTTCATGTTTAAAACTTAATTCGTAAGGTCGAGGTTCGTCATGATTTCCCCCAATACAAACCCCACAAGGTTCTTCATTGGATTGGGCAAAAGTATTGTTCATGAAAACTATTGAGAGTATCCCTACTAAAAATCCTTTTGAATAATTTGGCATTAAATATTGATGATGATATTTTTTAAAACTGTATCTATTCCACTCAAGTATAAAATGTTTTAAATTTCTTTATGTTTTCTTCTGATCCAGAAATTATCATCACATCTCCCTTTAATATTTTTGTGTCAGGCGAGGGGTTAAAAATAAATCCATTCTGAGGATCTCTAAATCCAACTACAGTTATTCCTGTTTTATTTCTAACATCCAACTCTTTTACCGATTTCCCTCTGAATTCCTCTTTAAAAATATCAAAAACGACTTCTTCTAACTTCAATTCGTTGCTTCCTTCACCGGACAAAAGATCCAAAAACTCGATTACATGGGGCTTGATGATTAACTGCGCCATGTGTGTGCCTCCTACGGCATCAGGCATGATTACTTTAGACGCCCCAGCACGAAGAAGTTTTTTCTCAGATTGTTCTTGAGATGCCCTTGAAATTATTGTTAAATTCGGATTAAGTTCTTTTGCAGTCAGTGTAATGAAGACATTTTCTGCATCATTGGGCAAGGTAGTTATTAACGCACTTGCCTTTTCTATCCCTGCCTCACAAAGCGTCTCATCTTGTGTTGCATCACCAATTACAACCTGGTAATTTTTTACTTCATCACGAGCAATCAACAATTCTTCATTGAATTCTACTAAAATGAATTTTCTGTTGTTTTTATACAACTCTTCACATGCTTTCTTCCCGTTTCTACCGTACCCACAGACTATTATATGGTCCTTCATTTTTTTTACTTCTTTAGTAGATATGAAATTTTTAAGAACAGAGTTTAGTTTTCCTTCAAAGATATAAGTTGTCACTACAGATACAACATATGCAAAAATTAGCAGGTTAAAAATAATATAAAAACTGGTGAATAATCTACCATCAGAAGATAGCGTATTGACTTCATTGAAACCAACAGTGGAAAACGTAATTACCGTCATGTAAAAAGCATCTCCAATCCCATAGTCCTCGATATAAACGAAACCAACTAAGCCTATTACCAGACTCATCATCAGCAGTAATACCGCCGTAACAAAACTTTTTATCTCTTTATTCACTAACTATAGTCATTGGTAAATATCAATATACAATGATAGTTTTTATATCACAACAAAATAAAAAAATACGCCTGCTGTTTCAAACACTCCTACTTCAATTAAAATCTATTATTAAAAGAATTGGATGGTAGGGACTGATTAGATGGGTTAGAATTGGACCTTTCTCTAAATACCCTTTTAGGCTTTTTAGGTACCGGTTTATTCCTAAATGGAATGTGATAAAGAAAATAATAATTAAACCCTGCATTACTACTCTTACTTGCACGGCCAAATCCAGGAATATTTCTAGGCATTAATTCATCAAAGCCAGACATTTTTTTTCCAACTTTATAACGAAGTGTATAGCCAAAGTACAACCTTTCAAATATTTTCACTTTTAATCCCATCGTCATTTCATACCATTGGGCAGACACTCCATTGTTTGATAATGAAATATTTTTTTGCCCCCACTTATCGAAATCTTCCGTGTATTGAATCTCATCAGAAAAATGAGACCTAGCATACCTGAAACCAAAAAAGAAAAAATTTCTATTTGGGTTGTAAGGCATCATGTTTACCTGTACACCCATTCTTAAGTAATTGCCATTGTTTGAATAGTTAAACGCATCATTGGTTATTGAATTTCTTTCATGGCCTAAATCCACGACGAAGAAATACCGATCAAAATCAATATCTGCCTGGGCTTCCAGCTGAGTAAATCCTGAAGAAATACCTGTTCGCCCCAAGCCTATTCCTTCTATTCCAACATTAACGGCAGATGGCTTAAAGTCTCTCTCTACTTTTGGTTTAGCATCCTTTTCGGCTGCCTCCACGACAACAGTTTCTTTGGCAGAGGATTTTTCTTCTTGCGCATAAGCAAACTGGCCGATCACAAACAATAATATGCTAATAGTAAACTTCAATGTTCTCTGTTAGTGATTGATCTAAAAAATCATTTATTAGTGCTACTGAATCAAAAGAAAATTCAGATAGAGTTAATTCTGAAAAGGTAATAGACGGCCCACATTCTTCCGAAACAATGGCAATGCTTTTTGAGTAGTTTAGTTCAAGTTTATCTACTTGCTTCGATTTGTAAAATAAAAAGGTCGAAGCATTTGACGAAGGATCCAATATCAATTCATAGTAGGAACGCAATGTGTCCAGATAAAACACAGAATCGGTATTTACTGCTCTTATTGAATCAAAACGCACCTCCAGTAATGTTGAATCAGCGCTATCATAAAACGTCAACTTGACAGCATTAGATTCAATTTCATTTCTGCAGTCTGGTATGTTATTACAGGCATAACATAGCATTCCAAAAAGAAAAACAACTCCAAATAAACGTACTCTTGCTGAAATCATGACACCTACATTATCATTGGCGAAGATACCTATAGATATCCAATTGCCTATCGGAAACGCCAAAGAAGTAATCACCTGATTTTTGGACATTTTGATATCCTTCTTTGGATAAAGGAATTTCTTTTTCAACAGACCCATACAGTTCCTTTTCAACCAACTTATTGTCGTAATAACAATACAGCTTGCCCTTTTGAAACCCTAAAGAATTGATTCCTTTCCTTTCAATTTTATCAACCAAATTTCCCTGATTGTCAAAAACAAGAATCCCATAATGCTTATCCACTACATACAACCTACCCTGATATTCTTTCATAAGAGTAATGACATGATTGTCAACATCAAGAAATTGAAAGAAAGGCTGTTCAACCAGTACTTGATCATTGTTTAAATCCAATAATTTCAAAGTGAAATCAGACTCATCGACCACCCATAAGTTCTGCTGAAAATTGAGTGCAATATTGCTCACAAACCCGATGTGAAAAGGTTCAAAATTGTAACGACCAGTTTCTGACAAAAACCTATTTAAAACAACGACTTCTTGAAAGGAATCATAGAAAACCACAATTTTAAATGATGACCAAACATCAATCTGTTTTACTTTCCCATTTTTAATAGGTGAATAAGTTAATGTAGTTTCTCCAGCATTATTTACCTTGAAAACATCTCCATTCAGTTTTGATATATAAGCATTTCCTTGCTGATCGGTCATCAAACCATCAACCCCAACGGTAGACTTGGTGATTATCAACTTCAAGTCTTGAGCATCAACGGGAAATATGTTAGATAAGTAAGCTGTAAATAAAAAAATAAGGGTGGTATGGAATTTAACTACTAGCAACTCAATAGAAGCTTATTTTCTATCCTCAAAATTCTTAAACTCGAAATTCTGACCATCAAATACCCCATAGTTAAATTGTGTAATCCACTCACCTAGATTTACATACCGACTTTCGTCACTCAGTTGGTAATCTATTGGCAGATGTCTGTGCCCAAAAATGTAGTAATCAAAATGAGTTTCTTTTTCTTTTTCCCTGCAATAGGATAGGATCCACTCATTGTCAGGGTCAAAAGCACCATCTGACTCATCATTGTGAGCCCTACTCTGCTTAGACCAAGCTTTAGCCAATCCCATGCCCACATTTGGATGCAGCCATTGAAACAACCATTGGCATGTTCGATTGGCAAAAATCTTTTTCAAAATCTTATAGGTGCCATCTCCAGGCCCCAAGCCATCACCATGACCAATGTGAAATCTTTTATTGCCAATAAGGTAGTCTTTGGGCTTTCTTTCTAGCTTTATGTTAATCTCCATAGGAAAATAATCCGCCATCCACATGTCGTGATTTCCCGTGTAGAAAACTATCGGAATCCCGGAATCGGAAAGTTCTGCCACCTTCCCCAGAAAACGGATAAATCCTTTTGGGACTGAGTATTTGTATTCAAACCAAAAATCAAATACATCACCTACCAGAAAAATAGCTCCGGCATCAACTTTGATTTGATCCAACCAATCTATTATTTTAGATTCACGCACTCTACTCTCCTCATCATTGGGAGCCCCAAGATGGAAATCGCTTGCAAAGTAAACCTTCTTGCCTTTAGCAAGTTCAGAGAAGTCTCTATTCATCCGATATGATTTAGACCGGAATCCGGCAAATTAATACGAATCTATTATCATTTCTTCTCGCTGGCTTCCTTTTTTGTGTCTTCTTCGTTACCAGTTTCTACTGCCTCTTCGACTTCAACTTCGGACTTAATTGTTGACTTCAAGTCTTCAATATCTGTTGCTTCAACCGCTTCATTTACCACATCCTCAGACTTCCCATTGGTAAACGCTTCATAGTTGGTCACTTTAGCGAAAGGCCTTTTTCCTATTAAACCTTCTAGATCAGCTTGGAAAATTATTTCCTTTTCTAATAACTCTTTAGCTAGAATTTCAAGCTCACTCCTCTTATCTGTAAGAAGATCAATGGTTCTTTGATAGGCCACATCAATAATTTTCTTCACTTCTTGATCTATCAATTCTCCAGTTGCCTCAGAATAAGGTTTGTTGAAGTTGTATTCGGATTGCTTGGAATCGTAATAAGAAATGTTTCCAATTTTATCATTCATACCATAAATAGTAACAATACTATACGCTACTTTGGTAATGCGTTCAAGATCGCTTAGAGCCCCTGTAGAAATTTTTCCAAAAATAATTTCCTCGGCAGCTCTACCTCCTAGTGCCATGCACATTTCATCAAGTAGTTGCTCGGTTTGATACAAGAATTGCTCGTTTGGTAGGTACTGCGCAT
This sequence comes from uncultured Reichenbachiellaceae bacterium, assembly GCA_963976505.1. Taxonomy (GTDB): domain Bacteria; phylum Bacteroidota; class Bacteroidia; order Cytophagales; family Cyclobacteriaceae; genus CAXBNB01. The sequence continues at coordinate 1,209 of CAXBNB010000142.1, read as the reverse complement.
ATCCTAATGCGGCTGCACCCCTCGGCACGATACTCACTTTCACCAAAGGATCGGCATGCTCCAAAAACCAACCTGCTACTGCATGACCTGCTTCATGGTATGCCACTATTTTCTTTTCTTCAGGAGAAATGATTTTGTTTTTCTTTTCAAGACCACCAATTACCCTATCAATGGCGTCATGGAAGTCTTTCATTTCTATAGCTTCCTTATCTTTTCTGGCAGCAATAAGAGCGGCTTCATTACATACATTTGCAATTTCCGCACCAGCAAACCCGGGAGTCTGAGCTGCGAGTTTTCTGGAATCAATGGTCTTATCAAGTTTCAATGGTTTCAAATGTACTTTGAAAATAGCATCTCTACCTACGATATCCGGCTTATCAATACTAATCTGACGATCAAATCTTCCTGGACGCAATAGTGCATTATCCAAGACATCAGGCCTGTTGGTTGCTGCCAAAATAATTACACCTGAATCTGTTGAAAACCCATCCATCTCTACCAAAAGGGAGTTTAGTGTATTTTCTCTCTCATCATTTGATCCTGGCATTTGACCACGTCCCCTTGACCTCCCAATGGCATCAATTTCATCTATAAAAACTATGCAAGGTGCTTTTTCATTCGCTTGCTTAAATAAGTCCCTTACTCTCGCAGCACCTACTCCTACAAACATTTCCACGAAATCAGAACCTGAAAGCGTAAAGAATGGAACCTCGGCCTCTCCTGCAACGGCTTTAGCCAAAAGGGTTTTACCTGTACCTGGAGGGCCTACTAGTAGTGCTCCTTTAGGAATTTTACCTCCTAGTTTTGTGAATTTCCCTGGATTCTTAAGGAAATCGACGATTTCTTTAACTTCTTCCTTAGCCTCTTCTAGTCCGGCTACATTATCGAAAGTAATTTTTACTTTGTTCTCAGCATCAAATAGTGCTGCTTTGGATTTTCCAATATTAAATATTTGTCCTCCTGGACCTCCTCCGCCTGTCATCCTTCTCATCAACAACCAAAATCCCAATATGATAAATATCAAAAACCCAGAATTCATAAAGATTTGGGTGTAGTCTGACTTGTCATCTACTTTGAATTCATAGTAGTTGCTCTCTTTAAGCTTAGCATCCAGCTCTTCCCTTTTTCTTGCAAAAATTTCCAAACTTTCCAGTTTGAAATAGTAATGCGGTCCTGAATTAATGCCAAACCTGTTTTGCTGTTCCAGCT
>CAXBNB010000141.1:0-8183 GCA_963976505.1 uncultured Reichenbachiellaceae bacterium | reverse complement strand
AGTTACACAATAACCGATGATGTTTTCTCAACATCAGATATAGTAGTAGTAAAAATTGGCTACCTCGTGCCTGAGTTGTACGACATGAGAGCAGATTGGATCATGGCACTGACACCCGGTGGAGTAGATCAAGACCTGGAACGGCTCAACCACCAAAGAATCATCAGACCGATGTTTCCTTTTGACAAAGACATGGAAACTCCCGACCTCAAAGCGAGGTTGATGCGGTCTTCGGATGAGATTTAATTTCTTGTATAAAATGTCGGGATTTCTGGTAGTGACGCTTATTCTCTGATAGGGAATCAAATTATAATTTATTAGACAAAGGTTATGTATAAGCCATTGGTGTTAAAGACTGAATTGTTAAAGAGCAAATTGCACCTGGGTCATGAAATCATCTGGCCTAGTAATGGATTTACTGAAAAGTTAGAAGACCTTGACTCTAAATATGGGGATTTTTCATTCAAGGAACAGGTTTTCACCCTTCATTACAACTCAATGGTTGGTGATCTTGAAATACAAACAGATGAGTCTAACGGAACAGCAGACTTTCAAGAACTTCTGAAGCAATTGGGTGAAAAATTACAACATAACCTATGAATGAAAGGCTCTTCATCAGTCAAGATAAATTGATAGTACTAGGAATGTCCGCCACAAGTTATAAATTTAAGCAACCGTTTGGTTCTGTGCAGAGAGAGAGGTCAATGCTGACTAATAGCCACTCTTCTTGCTAGGTTAGCTGCCATAAATTTCAATGAGAAAATACATAATTTCCTTTTTAGCACTTTTTATTTTTTTAAAAATTGCACAAGGACAATACTTAGATAAGAAGTCAAAGAACCAAATTGAAATTGGTTTTGGTCATCAAAGTAGTTACCTGAAAGACAAAAACTTTTCCCCTTTAAATCAAAAAGGTGGTGGCTTGGCTACAAGGATCAAGTATCAAAGAATCTCAAAAAATATTTTTGGTGCGAATTTGCAAATCAGTTCAGGAAATATTTATTCAGGACCTTCCAATGGATTTACAACCTCGTTTATCAATGTCAATTTAGGACTAGAATATCTTTTTAGGCTGTCACCGCAAGAACAGTCCTTTCAATTTTTCATAGGGCCAGTATACAACTCAAGAGTACTCTATCTCGACTGGTACGATCAGGATGCATTTAGTTATGTAGCTTCTCATGGAGTTGGTCTCAAGGGATTAATTTCAAAACGCATAAATGACAAACATATGATACGAGCGTCTCTTTCCATACCTGTTTTTCAATCTTTGGCAAGACCGCCCTATAATGGAATTGATGAATTTATTATAGAAAACCAAGATAAGCCAGCAGACATAATTTTTAGCGGTACACCGACTTCCTTTAATGACTTTATTGCTTTCGAGTTTTGTGTCGATTACACCTACAAGCTCACCAAACGGATAGATTGGCACACAAATTATACGCTATACACTCAACAAGTAATGGAGTCGAATCGTTTTAAAAGCTTGTCAAATACAATTACAACGGGTGTTGCTATCAAATTTTAATTATGAAAAAACTAGCATCTCTATTTGTTATTTCTTTTTCGCTAGTTGCTTGTGAAAAGGCGTTTTTGGGAGCAGATGAAGAAAATAGCAATACCAATGTTTTTGAGATTTTCTGGAATGATTTGGACCAACACTACAGTCTATTCACGGTAAGAGCTATTGATTGGGATATGCTCTACCAAACCTATCGCCCACAAGTCAACGACCAACTTTCGGAAGACGAATTGTGGACGGTTATGTCCAATCTTATGGAGCAATTAGACGATAGCCATTCCACGCTTTACGATGGCAACAAAATATATAAGTCTGGTTATGCATTAAACGAACGGTCAAAAGCAGAATTTGACGCAGGTCTCATTAATGCTAAATATGTGGAAGGCGTTACTCAAGTGAAATCAGAAAATGAGCTTTATTATGGTAAAATCAAGAACAAAGAGATCGGTTATATCTATCTAGGTTCTATGAATGGCAACAATCCGGACGTCATAGACGAAGTACTAGAAAAATTAGAGCACTATGAAGCCATTATTTTAGACATACGACAAAATAGAGGCGGAGAAGACAGGTATGCGGCTAGAATTGCGCAATCGTTTGCTGATGGTGAGCATTTAATCTATTCTGTCCAAACCAGAAATGGGCCAAGTCATGATGATTTTGATGATAAGAAGCTGTATTATACCCAGTTTGACTATGCAAACCCTTACACGAAACCAGTTATAGTTTTGACTGACAGGCGAACAATAAGTGCAGGTGAAATTTTCCTATTGCACATGAATTCCTTCTCGCATGTTACTCAAATTGGTGATACCACTGCAGGAGATTTTTCCACTGTGAGCAATATGCGTTTTCTTCCCAATGGATGGACTTATGTTTATTCCATTCAAAAATTCTTATTGCCAAACGGCAGTAGCTTGGATGGAATAGGGCATGTCCCAGACATTTATATGAAAAATACAGTATCGGACATTAAATCTTCTGTCGATAAAGTTCTTGAAGGTGCATTTGATTATCTTACTTCAGCATATGAAATTGAATGAAAACAAGCTGAAAAACACAACTTCCATCTTTGAACAATATTCCCAATATATCATTCCAAAGTGCCGAAAATAGAACAGACATTGAGTTTCTGAAGATTTCAGAACTGTTGTCCAAAATGGACAATCAATCAGATCATAACCCCAAGCTTCCACACCGTATCACCTTTTTTGCTCTACTAATAGTTGTTAAGGGCTCAGGCAGTCATCAGGTTGACTTGAAAAATTATCACTTAAAAAAAGGTTCTGTGCTGAAAATAGCCAAAGGCCAAGTACATGCTTTTCAAGAGGAATTAGGCTATGATGGTTATCTCGTTATTTTCACTGAGGATTTTGTGCTAAAGTATTTCTCCAAATCCTCCATTGATTTCATTGCGCATCTCTATAACTACCATATTTCTGACCCCTTGGTAGAAAATAGCACTTTTAACGAATCATTTTTAGATCTGATTGGCGAGGAACTTAAAAGTGAGCATACCTATGCACAAAATAACATCGTGGCAAAATTGCTTGAGTTGTATCTTTTGAAGCTAGAGCGTGTATCTCACACGGCCAGCTCCACAAAGCTCAACAAAGATCATTATTCCCTATTTCTTCAATTTAAAGACCTGGTAGAAAAGCAATACCAGAACACCCGCAACGTAAAGGACTTTGCAGAGATCCTATTGATTTCCAGTAAACACCTGAATAAGGTGGTTCAAAGTTTCACGCTGAATACAGCCAAACATTTCATAGATCAGTATGTGATTTTGGAAATAAAAAGAGCCATACTAAGCACCAACAACAGTTTGAAGGAGATTGCCTACGAACTTGGGTTTGATGAAGTAACCAACTTTACTAAGTTTTTTAAAAAGCATACAGACCTTACCCCAAAGGAGTACAAATCTAGCATTTGAGTCCCTTTGGTTCCAGATTCACCATTTTTAGTTGAGAATTTACCTTTTGTGACGAAAGGGATTCAATGAACTTTGTCTCATAAAGAAAAAACAATGAGTCAAGTAGCAACATGCCCCACTTGCGGCAGCAAATCAAAAACTAAAGACAATAATGGAGCAGTTGCCTATCAAGCCGTTCAAGATGAGGAGGCATTTAAAAAAATAAGCCAACTGAAAAAAGCCATGGTAAAATTTAAAGAGAAATCGGAAAAACTTGAGAAAGCATTAGAAACATTAAAAACGAAGAAATCATGAAAATAGCAGTCACATCCGCAAGTGGTCAATTGGGCTCTTCTATTGTAAAAGATCTGATGAAAGAAATCGGAACAGCAAATGTAGTGGCCATTGCAAGGACACCAGAAAAGGCAAAACACCTTGGCGTGGAGGTAAGAAAAGGAGATTATAATAATAGACAAGAATTGGAAGCCGCCTTAAATGGAGTGGATGCCGTGCTGCTTGTATCTGGTATGGATGAACCTCAAAGGAGAATCCAGCAACACAGAAATGTCATAGAAGCGGCACAGGCGAATGGTGTCAAAAAGATCGTTTATACCAGCATTATTGGAGATGAGGAAAAAACGGCTTTTAGTCCTGTCATAAAAAGCAATCGACAAACGGAAAAAGACATTCAGGCATCCGGACTCCAATGGGTCATTGGTAGAAATGGCATATACATCGAACCTGATTTGGAATACCTGGAACATTATGTAAAAGTAGGGGAGATTAAAAATTGTGCAGGTGATGGGAAATGTGCCTATACCAGTAGAGAAGAATTGGGATTTGCTTACACTCAGATGCTATTGGGTGACAATCACAATGGTCAGGTTTACAATTTGGTAGGCGAACCCATAACTCAAGCCAGATTAGCAGAACTGATCAATCAAGCGTATAAAACCGATCTCAAATACCATCCTGTATCAGTGGAAGATTATGCGACGGAAAGGAAAGCCGAATTGGGAGAATTTATAGGAACTATAATAGCAGGGATTTACGAAGGGATACGCAACGGAGCAAACGATGTGCCCTCTGATTTTCAAAAGGCTGCAGGAAGACCCCACAAATCACCAGTAGAGATGATTGAAACAATAAAAATCAAATGGAAATGAGCATAAGAAAAAATCAATTAGTTACACATTTTCGAAGCGTTAAAGTGTATAAACCAATAATTAAAGTCACTATACTTCTAGTTGGAATTATTTTTTCTCAGGCATGTCAGCGTACGCCTGAAGTAAATACAAGTCAAGATCAGGAGCATCCAAATATCACTAAATTAAAAGTTCAATCTGCGGAATTTACACCTGATATTATCAAGTTAAATGACAATGTGTATGTGGCTGTAGGATACGATGGTTCAAATGCCTCTATGGTTATTGGTGAACAAGGGGTGGTGATTATAGATGCACTTCGAGCTTTGGGTGCTGCGGAAAAGGTGGCGGAAGAGTTTCGCAAAGTAACCAGTAAATCTGTCAAAGCAATCATCTACACCCATGGTCATGAGGACCATACTGGAGGTGCTTCTGCGTTTATTGGCGATATCAAAGATGTTAAAATCATTACGAGAGAAGGATTTAAGGAGGAGTTACAAGAACGCTCACCGGTACAGCCTATCTTAAAACAACGAAACGCACGTCAATTTGGCCGTGATTTACCCACCAAAGATGTCATCAACAGAGGTGTGGGTCCCGGATATACTTCGAAAGATAGGGTTGGGGAGGGATACATTGAACCTAATACTACATTTAAAGACAATATGTTCGTCACACTTGCTGGCGTAGATTTCGAACTGCATGCTGCGGATGGGGAAACAAATGACGAGCTTTTTGTATGGATTCCTAGTTTAAAAACTTTGTTCACTGGAGATAATTACTACAAATCATTTCCAAACCTTTATGCCATTAGGGGTTCACAATATAGAGATGTTAAATCTTGGGGTGAGTCGATAGAAAAGATGAGTGCCTTCTCAGCGGAGTATCTTGTACCGGGTCATACACGTCCGCTTTCTGGAAAGTCACTTATTCACAATAGTCTGATAAACTACTCATCAGCGATTTTAAGTGTCTATCATCAAACTATAGATGCCATGAATCAGGGCTATACGCTTCAGCAAACTGTTGACAAGGTCAAGCTAGCAGATTCACTAATAAATAAAGCAAACTTACAGGAGTTTTACGGCTCAGTTCCTTGGGGAGTGCGTTCGATATTTCTTCATTATGTAGGCTGGTTCGATGGAAATCCTACCAACCTTTACCCACTTTCTTCACCGGAAGAAGCGAAAAACATAATTAAACTCGCGGGGGGAGAGCAGAAGCTGCTTGAGCAACTAAATACTGTTGTAGTGAAAGGTGATTATCAGTGGGGGTTGCAATTAGCCGATTACCTGCTCAATGCGGATTATGAAAAACTTAAAATAACGGAAGTTAAAATAAAGCTGTTAAGGGCCTTGGCTGCTCAGCAAATAAATGCTCCTGCAAGAAACTACTATCTTTCTTATTCCTATGAATTGGAGAAAGTTATAGGAGATAACAGCTTAAATAAGTAGAGGTAGGAGAAGTTGTAAATACTTTAGAATCAAAATAAAAAACACGATTGCTTTAATTAAAATGCTTCGGCCAAAAAATCTTTAGTCCGGTGATTCCATTGGATAGGAACATCCATTCATCAGTAAAAATAATAATCCTATCTCACTCAGGAGTGTAACAAATTACCGATATTCGACATCTTTTATAATATTTTAATAAAATCGAATGACGCGTAATTTTTTTGTTGCAGCAATTTTTGCCTTGCTATTTATTGGTTGTAGTGAGCCGGTAAAAAAAGTGCAAATACTACAGGTACCAGGTAAGGATCAATTTTGTATTATAGATAAGGAGGGAGTGACAGTACTTCCTAGCGGTCGGTATGTTACTCCGGTAGGAGATGTGTTGCCCATTACCAATGATCCGTATGGCATGGCCATATCACCCGATGGGTCGAAAGCGGTCACGTTACACAACGGCGTAATCACCATTATCAACCTTGCAGATGTAAGTGCTCAAAGGGTACCGAGTTATGATAAAAAGATACCATCTCCTTTATCAAAAGGTTCGTTTTTGGGAGTGGCTTTTTCTACAGATTCCAAATATGTTTACCTGAGTGGAGGAGACAAGGGTGACATTGTCATTTATGACATTGAAAAATTAAAAAGAATAGATGCCATTTCCCTGAATGGGAAAGTTTTACTTCTGACTTGATGCTCAATCCTGATAGCAATGAGTTGCTGGTACTTGACAGAGGTAACTTCAGGTTGGTTCGCATTGACTTGGCAACCAAAAAGCTTACAGCCTCTATAAAAGTTGGTCGCCAACCTTTTGGTGTTGCGTTGAGCCCTGATAAAAAACAAGCTTTTGTGGCCAATGTAGGAGTGTATTCTTATCCGACAGTAGTAGGTGCTACACCTGAAAATATTGATGACCTAAGGATTTCCCACCATCCGTATGGTGAAAATACACCAGAATCCAGAGAGGGTACATTGGTTGAGGGCAAACAAATTCCCGGCTTGGGCAGTCCCAATCACCCTGATGCGATGAGTGTATTCACTATTGACCTGGAGAAAAATGCTGTCATCAATAAATTCAAGCCAGGTTATTTGATAGGAGAAACAGTCGAAGATGCTGAGGTAGTGGGCGGTGCAAGCCCAAACTCTATCGCCGTGGGAAAGCAGTTTGCCTATGTGACCAACGCTTCGAATGACAACATTGCAATCATCGACCATGCCAGTCAAAAAATAGTAGGGCATATTCCCATAAAAGTGGATGAACGCATCGACAAGGTACGTGGGTTGTTGCCGTTTGGCATTACCATGACCAAAGATGAAAAGACGCTCTATGTGGCACTGTTGGGGTTCAATGCCGTATCAGTCATTGATGTGCCGAGTAAAACGACCAAAGGGTTGATTCCTTCTGGTTGGGGGCCGACCAGAGTGGAATTGTCCAATGATGAAAAAGAACTCTACATCACCACCTGCAGAGGTTGGGGAGCAGGACCAAATGGGGGAGTGGGTTTTGTAGCACCAATACAGGGCAACTCTGTAAACAGCATTCAGTTGGGAAGTTTCCAGAAACTAAAAGTACCAACCGATGAGGAGCTTGCAAAATTTACTAAGCTGTCCATTGACAATACATTTATCGAAACTACGGTGGAGGATGATGGAAAAAATCCACTTCCCCCACTACCAGGATTGAGGGAAAGCCCAATCAAACACATTGTGTACATCACCAAAGAAAACAGAACCTATGATGAGATTTTTGGTCAGTTGAAAGGTGGGGCAGGAGACAGCACCTTGGCAAGGTATGGTGTGAACAATACTTACACCCTGCCTGATTCTATGCAAGCAGATTTTCCAAACCTCAGGATTTCTCCCAACCATATAAAAGCTGCCCAACAATTTGCCTATTCGGATAATTTTTATTGCGACAGTGATGCTTCTGTACATGGACATCACTGGCTGGTCGGGGTGATTCCAAATGAATGGGTGGAGTCTAATGCCAATACAAGTAAAACTGTGATGCCTTTTTCAAAAGCTGAAGGCCGTCGTTTTCCCAAAACCATAGGAAGTGTCGATCCGGAAGATTATGCGGAAATCGGTGGACTGTGGGAGGCATTGGAAAGACAAAATATTGACTTTTATAATTTTGGACAGGCTAA
>CAXBNB010000140.1:0-8184 GCA_963976505.1 uncultured Reichenbachiellaceae bacterium | reverse complement strand
TTGGGATATATGGAGGGAGGCAAAAGATTGATTTTGAATACTGCCGTGGATTTAAGCAAGTCAATGGCGGCTGAAAATGAAGTCAGACACCTAAATAAGAACCTTGAACAAACTGTAGAAGAAAGAACCAAGGAGCTTCAAAATGCCTTAATCAATATCAAAAAGACACAGTCTCAACTCATCCAACAAGAGAAGATGGCATCATTGGGTCTTTTAACTGCAGGTCTGGCTCATGAGATAAATAACCCCATGAACTTTATTTATGCCGGTATTAACAACCTAGAAAGAATAATTAACGACATACATCCAATAATAGGAAGGTATCATCTCCTGTCTCAAAGTAAGAACGTAGACCTAGATCTTGAAAAAATAGAAAAGTCAAAAACTGCCAACTCTTTTGAAGAAAAATTAAATATAATACCTGAATTGCTCAGTGACATCAAGCTAGGAGCCGAAAGAGCCACAGAGGTCGTCAAAGGACTCAGGACTTTCTCAAGAATTGACAAAGACAGAAAAAAATTATACAATATTCATGAAGGACTTGATTCTTCATTGATGCTATTGCGAGGCAAACTCAATGACAACATTATCATAAAAAAGAAGTACAGTGATAAAATTGATGCGGTAAAATGTTTTCCAAGCCAACTTAACCAAGTATTTTTAAACATTATTGGCAATGCCATAGAAGCAACAGAAGGCAAAGGCAGAATTACAATAGAAACAGGAATACCTTACGGTAAGATTGTCATTAGCATTAAAGATAATGGGATGGGGATGACAAAAAAAACCAAAAGTAAAATCTTTGATCCATTTTATACTACCAAGGAAGTAGGCAAAGGATTGGGATTGGGGTTGTCAATAAGTTATGGTATAATTGAAAAACATGGAGGTGAAATTCTAGTCATCACAGCTCCAAAACGAGGGACTGAGTTCAGAATAATCCTGCCAAGATCGTAATAACTTAAAATCATGGACAATAAAAAAATCTTGATTGTAGATGACCATAAAATGATCAGAGACATTATAAAGTCTTATATCGACGGTCAAAACATGACTGTTGAAGAAGCTTCAAATGGTCAAGAGGCATTAGCTCTATGTGATAAGGCACAATTTGACCTAATCATGACGGACATAGATATGCCAGAAATGGACGGCATTACTCTGTCTTCAAAAATATTGACCAATCGACCCGAACAAAAGATTCTGGTACTTTCTATGCTCACCGATACGTCTTATGTAAAAAAAATGCTCAAAGCCGGTGTGTCAGGATATATATCAAAAGAGGCTGGGCAAGATGAAATACTCAAAGCAATAAATACCGTAATGGAAGGTCAAAATTACTATTCGCAGACCATAACCAACTCCATAATGAACACAATGGGTGGCAAACCCAAAATTAAAACCCGCACTGTACTCGAACAACCCCTGACATCTAGAGAACTGGAAGTCCTTAAACTGATAATACAAGAGCTTTCAAATGAAGAAATTGCGGATAAACTTTTCATAAGCAAACGTACCGTAGATGCCCACAAACAAAACATTCTTGGTAAAACTGGAGCCAAAAATATTGTAGGATTAGTCATGCACGCTCTTGAACGCAATTTATTTGAAGACCTTGAGTAGGTAAAACTCTTAAAATACCTATATCCTTATTTCCCCAATACATACCCGATAGTCTTGAAGTAGTTTTGTTATATATTAAACATCTAAAAACAATATTATGAAAACTATCTTATCATTTATCGCAACAAGTTGGTTACTCTTAGAGGTGATTTATACAATCATAGAGCGCTACGGTTTAAGCTTACTAATATTTGACACTTTACTTTGTGTCTTATTTATCATAGGCGTCTCTTTGTTGGCAAAAAAGCACATGTTATTTAAAATGAACACTTCAAAAAAAGCCTACAAAAAAATCCTAATAGTAGAAGATGAAACACTGGTAAGGGATTTAATACAAATCAAACTCAAAGACGAAAAAACCTTTAAAATTACACATGAAGCCAAGAATGGTAAGGAAGCACTAACTCTGTTAAAAGAACACAAATTTGACATGGTGATTACAGATATTGACATGCCAGAGATGAATGGATTAGAGTTATGCAAAATCCTCAAAAGGGATTTCCCAAGTATAAAAGTATTGACACTCACCATGTTTAATGGAACTGACCAACTAAAATCAATAATTAATTCGGGAGCATCAGGATATTTAGATAAAGAATACATGGACAATGACCTTAAAAGCGCCATAAATTCAGTTTTGGATGGTGGTTGTTACTACTCCAAACACATCCTTACCCTATTCAAGCAAATGATCAACAATGCAGAAAATATTAATTTTGCTCCTAGTCATTGATAAAAAAAGTAGACAGCCCTGAACCTGAACTTTGCATTTTTAACAGGTAAAAGAGCTGAGAACCCCTTAAAATAGGACATATAATAATAGGATTCATAATACCTAATGTCAAAAGTTAGAAGTTTTTTAAAAAATACTCAAAACCACACAGCTCTCAGCAGCACAAAATATCGAAAGGCAAACTGACAACATCATGAAACGCTACCAAGTAAGTTACGCCTATATCCAAACCATAAATTTGCCAGTCTTAAAGCAAACCATTAATCACTAGGCCTGTCACATAAGCTCTAGGATATATTTTGTAAATTTATTTCAATAAATCACTTCCTAAGTCATCCTTGAAATACAACCAATACAAAATACTCCTTGGTATTACAATTCCATCCACGCAAGAATACACTCCCTTCCCTTAGCAAGGGACAATTTATTTCATCCAAACCAACAACTTCCTTGCTTAAAGGCTGCTATTATTGAATCACCCAAGCCGCTTAAAACATTAAAAGTAATTTCAATAAATATAACCCCCATTTTAATGTCATTATACTTATTTTTGCGTCATTAATATTGATTGCAAAGGCTCCATATTTTGTAGAAAAGCGCTACAAGCCTGAATAATAAATACTTCAGACACATTAACATTACCTATTGTCATATCTATTTCGTACCCACATATTTCTTCATTTTCGGTTTATACTTTTCCTAAAAATGTGCAAGAGGTATGTTGTTATGAATTTAAATATTATAACTTTATAATGCTATGGGAAAAGATAATATGGAAAACACCATTTTATATGTAGATGACGAACCAGCGAATCTAAGGGTCTTTAAAAGTTCCTTCCAATGGGACTATAATGTCATTACCGCTGAATCTGCCACCCAAGCTCTTGAACTAATTGAGAGTAATAAAATTCAAGTACTTGTATCTGACCAAAGAATGCCAGGGCTTTCTGGACTTGAACTATTAGAAAAGGTCAAGGAAAAACATTCTAACATCATGAGAGTTCTGTTCACTGGATATGGCGACATGGAACTACTCAAAGAAGCCATTAACAATGGCAACATTCATTATTATTGCTCCAAACCCCTAAACACCGAAGAACTTAATGAGATTATAAAAAAATGCATCGCTTTTTACAATCTAAAAGAGCACAATGAGCTATTACTCGATGAATTAAAAACTGCAAATGAAAATCTAAGCATAAATCAAAGAAAGCTTGAGAACATCAACATTGAGTTAGAAGAACGCGTAAATAAAAGAACAAGTCAACTAAAACTGACTAACGAAGCACTTAAAGAATCAACCGAACTTTCTCAACTTATAATAAATTCGTATTCCGCATATATAGCTGTACTGGACCATACAGGAGAAATAATATTTGCAAATCAAAATTGGGAAAAGCTAAAAGATATAAGTGGAGATGTTTTCCCCTATTGTGATGAAAACGACAATTACCTAAACCAACCAATATTAAGTCAGTCCGAAAGCAGTGCTAAGTTGAGTTCGTTCAAAGAAAGTCTCCAGTTAGTACTCAATGGCAGTCATAAAGATTTTGAGCAATTATATACTTTAACCGCTTCAGACGGTGATATATATTACCTCATTAAAGTAACACGCCTTGGTGAAAACGGCAATTACAATGCTATTTTGGCGGTGGAGAATATAACCCGGCAAAAAAATGCTGAGCTAAAATTAATACAGGCGAAAAAATTTGCAGAAGAAGCAAGTAAGGCGAAAAGCACTTTTGTAGCCAACATTAGCCACGATTTAAGAACCCCATTAAATTCAGTACTCGGATTTAGTGACTTACTATCGAAAAGTGAGCTCAATTCTACTCAGCACAGCTACTTGACATCTATCAAATCGAGCGGAAAAGCTCTTCTAGAGCTTATTAATGATATAATCGATATTTCAAAAATTGATTCCGGGAAATTAGAATTAAACTTTAAAGAACTCCATGTCACTTCATTTATTGATGAAATAATCAGTGTTTTTAGAGGAAAAATACGAGAAAAGGGGATAGAATTATTCGTGGAAATCGGAAAAGATGTTCCTGAACTTATAGTATTTGATGAAGCGCGGCTTAGGCAGGTACTCTTGAACCTAATGGGTAATTCTTTGAAATTCACTCAGGCAGGTTTTGTTATGATTAGGGTTTCAGTGGACTCTACTTTTTATGTAGATAAAAACAAACTCACCAAACTTGTATTCGAAGTTGAAGACAGTGGCATAGGGATAAGCCCTGATTTTCAAGATAAAATATTCAATGATTTTAGTCAGGAAAATGTCACCTCCACTGAGTACAACCCAGGAGCTGGATTAGGACTTTTCATAGTAAAAAAACTAGTAGATTTAATGCTAGGAGAAATTACATTTAAATCTGAGGTTCAAAAAGGCACCACTTTTACCATCACATTTGATAGTGTGAAAAGCGGATTAGGAAAAACAATTCCGATTCTTGAAAACAACGAAATTCTTGAGTTTGAAGATACTACTGCCCTTATCGCCGACGACAACATCCATAACCTCAACTATTTAAGAGAAATTCTTAAAAACACCAAAATAGAAATCATTACCGCCTCGAACGGTAAAGAGCTGTTAGAAAAGGCTACAGAATCCAAGCCTGACATTATTCTTACAGACTTAAAGATGCCCATAATGGATGGGAGAAATGCTACAGCACTTCTGAAAAAAAATCCTGAATTAAATAAAATTCCTGTGGTAGCTGTAACAGCCTCTGCCATGAGTAGAGCAGACGATCCCGAATACTATAACATATTCGACGATCTACTCATAAAACCAGTTCTTTTAAATCAATTTCACGCTGTTCTAAAGAAAATTCTTCCGCACAAGATCCGGTCAATAAAAAAAGAAGAAGTGACCGAAAATGCTGTCGATCTGGAAATCAAAGTAAATCCCGATTTACTCGAATCATTGATTGACAAGATGGAAGTGCTCAAAGAATCATACCAACTGCTGATTCATCAACAACCCATACATGAAGTAGAAATATTTGCAGGTGAACTACAGGCAATTGGAAATGAATTTGACGTGGAGACGTTGAAAAACTGTGGGAATGAAATAATAGAGGCTGTTAACAATTTTGAAATAGACATAATGCTTGCTTTATTGAAAAAATTCCCTACTTTTCTTAATAAACTATATACAATTAAAATTCAAAACGACTCGTTGAATGAATCTGGAAAAGCCAAAGTTTAATATTTTAATAGTAGATGACAATCCAAAAAACATTCAGGTTTTAGGAAATATTCTGAGAAGGGAAAATTACAAGGTAGAGTTTGCAACAAATGGTGAACAGGCCATAGATCGAATAGGGATAGAATCATTTGACCTCATCCTATTGGATGTTATGATGCCAATAATGAATGGTATAGAAGCTTGCAAAGAAATCAGAAAAACAAAACCAGCCAGTGATTTGCCAATTATTTTTCTTACTGCAAAATCAGAAAGAAACGATATTTTAGAAGGGTTTAATGCTGGTGCTCAAGATTATATTGTAAAACCATTTGATAGTCAGGAGTTGCTATCCAGGGTGGGTACACACCTCCAACTCAAACACAGCAAAGAATTATTGCTTCATAAGAACGAAGAGTTAAACAAATCAAATACTTTGCTCAATGAATCTCAAGAGAAATTAAAACAAATGGTCGCTACCAAGGATTTGTTTTTCTCCATAATAGCGCATGACCTTAAAACACCGTTTTTTGTACTGACTTCACATTCCGAATTGCTGGTTAAACACATAGAAGCAACACACAACTTCACATCTGACTCTAAAATTCTCGAAACAGCTAAAGCGCTAAATTCAGTTTCAAGAAACGGTAAATCGATGCTGAACAACCTATTGCAATGGGCGTTATCGCAAACTGGAAAACTCAATAACTTCCCAGAGTCAATAAATATTAATTCATTCATAACACATATAGTAGATCATTTTCACTCAACTGCCCAGTTGAAAAAAATTGAAATCATTTTTGATCCCAAAGAAAACTTTTTGGTGTATGTAGACAACCACATGTTGGACACCATTTTTATAAATCTATTTACCAATGCCATCAAATTCACCAATGAAAAGGGTGAAATAAAAGTATCTACTCAACAAGAAGGTGATAATGTAGAAATTTCAATTTCAGACTCTGGAATTGGCATCAAAGAAAATGACATTGACAATCTGTTTAGGATTGAGAAAAAAACAAAGTCTGTAGGCACCCAAGGTGAAGAAGGAAGTGGACT
Source organism: uncultured Reichenbachiellaceae bacterium (assembly GCA_963976505.1). Classification (GTDB taxonomy): domain Bacteria; phylum Bacteroidota; class Bacteroidia; order Cytophagales; family Cyclobacteriaceae; genus CAXBNB01. The sequence continues at coordinate 1,576 of CAXBNB010000140.1, read as the reverse complement.
GGGACTATTGCTTTGCAAGGAGTTCATTGAAGCCAATGGTGGAACAATAAAGGTAGAAAGTGTAGGGTCGACATTTACTGTGTCCTTGCCATTAAGTACTGAATAAAGAGGAATAAAAAATATGAGCAACAAACTGAGTTTGTTGCTCATGCAAATTTTATGTTTCAAATAAAATATTCTTATCTATACTTATATGTTCTTCTTTGGCTATAGTTGTGTTTTGAGTAGCCACCATTCGAACCAGTCATTTTTAGTATAATACTTCCTGAATAGGCGGGTTGTAGATTCCTCATCCCCAGTCCAACACCAACTCCTAAGAATCTCGAAACCATAAAGTCCGAAAATACGCTTGGCGTGATGGCTAAAAACCGATCATTAACTGACCCGGTACGTAAATTGAAATTCACGTTGATGCGCTCAGTTTGAATAAAGGATATGCCAATATAAAACCCGTAAAATTCTTCTTCCATCAATCTGTTTGAATTGTATTCTCCAATTTTTGAGGTCATTGATTTTTGATAAAACCCTCCCAATTCCATATCTCCTAAATAACTGGGAAATACTACTCCTACTGAATGTCCTAACTTTGGAGACATCTTTGTTTTTTCTATATAAGTAGTTGCTTTGATTCCCTGAGCTTTACTGTAAGTAGTTGCAACTAGTATCAACATGATGATTGGCAATAGCTTCACTAATAGGATCATCACGGTGTAAAATTTGGTTGTAGTTTTCATGGCATAATATTTTTATTTGAAACATTTTAATTATAGTTCAAAGGTCATATTTCCACGACTCCTATTTATGAGGGATTTTCTGAAATGAATAAATTAGGTGATTTACCTAGACAATGAATGGTGAAGGAATTGTCAGGTTTTGATCAAAATAAAAATATTTAGAATTTTCTGCAGTCAGAACAAAATAATTCTTTTATAGCATTTTGACTTTCAACTCTTAATAGAAAATTGCGCACAATATTTTTTTTTAAAAGGGTAGCATGATCGGTATTCTATTAGGCTTGCTGTTGTTCTTCCAGTTCGCAATATTGATTTTCAATTGACAAAACTTCTCTTTCTCCTAAAACATGTACAACATCGAATTTCTCAACGTTTTTTCGGATCCATCTTTTAACTGCTAAATTGAAAAAATACTCTTCCGCAAGCATCGCTATTGGATCCATATATGATCCAACAAAATATGGAACCTCGGTTATAACAATACCATCTTTCATGTAAGAATTCTCACAGTCGTACTCACTTCCTATACAAAGTATTGTTACTTGATGCCCTTGCTCTAACATAGCACTACTCATACCCCATACTTGTTTTTTAACCCCCTCCATACAACTCCAAGGCAGACATTTACAAGCGAATAAAACATTCATTTCATCTTTCATTATTTCAATATTTTTAGTTGGAAATCTTACTGTATTCAAAAAATTTAACACAAACACTATTATCTATATTTATAACTATTCCTTTGGCTGTAATTATGTTTTGAGTAGCCACTCGACCCACTCATTTTTAATATTATTCTTCCTGAGTAGGTAGGTTGCAGGTTTCTCATCCCAACTCCCAAC
>CAXBNB010000139.1:0-8198 GCA_963976505.1 uncultured Reichenbachiellaceae bacterium | reverse complement strand
GACATGGCACTCTTTTCATCATAGGTGTATAACACTTCCAAAGGAGTGAGATTTCGTTTGAAAACTTTGACTTCATCTATCCCTCCATTTTTAAAAGGAACAAATTTCGACCTAACTCCGAGCCTTATACCTCCAAAACCATAAGTATGTATGTTTTTCTCGTACAGTATTCCTTTATATAGATTGTCAAAATCATTGCTCACCTTTTGTGGTACTCCGTTGACATAAATTCCAACTCCATCCAACTTGCTTGAACCATCATAAGTGACGGTTATCCGAGACCACTCTTTCGTAGGCAATGGTTTTATGGCAGTTAATTGTATTGCATTTTGCGGCCATGAGTGGGCCATAATAAATTCTAACTTATTGTCTCTTAGGGTTAAGGAATATCCCTTTAGACCGAGCCTTCTGTCCTCGCTGTGCCACATTACCGCAGCTTCCTTATAGACTGTATCTGGATAGATCCAAAGCTGAATTGAAAATGGATCAGTTCTCTCATACCATCCTACCTTTTCGCCTAATCTTCCAGAATTATAATCTGTCACAAAAAAGGCATTGCCTTTCTTTCCTGGCTTGATGTTGGGCTGAGAAAATTTTGCTGGCGTTGAGGAATTGAGTTGGTTGGGTGATTCAGCATTATTATTTTCTGATTCAAATTGATCAAAAGGATAATAAGCGACTAAGTCTTCTGATATCTCATTATTTAATTCCCTATGTGTTAGCGACTTAACTGCCATCCATTTTTCAAACCCTTTATCATCGATTTTGGCTCTTTCAGCATTAGTTTCCTGTTCTGCAATAGTTTTTTGCAAAAATGCAATCTGCTCTTGTTGCTCTACTGAAGACAAAAGCAATGAAGGACCTGGTGTCTGATCAGGACCATAAACCGGGGTGCCTATCTCAAAAGTACTGTTGAAGAACCCGAAAAGTTTGTAATAATCTTTTTGAGAAACAGGATCATACTTATGGTCATGGCACCTGGCGCATTCGATAGACAGTCCCATAAAGGCCTTACCTAAAGTATGTGTCCGATCAGCAGCATATTCCACCCGATATTCTTCATAGACTATGCCCGCTTCAGAATTCTTTTTATTCAGCCTGTTAAAAGCTGTAGCCAATTTAGTTTCCTGATCGGATTCCGGAACTAAATCTCCTGCAAGTTGCCAAGTGGCAAATTGATCATAAGGCATGTTTTCATTAAACGCTTTTATTACCCAATCTCGCCAAGGTGAAAAATCCCTGTGTTTGTCATCCAAATAGCCATCACTATCGGCATACCTCGCCACATCCATCCAATCGGCTGCCATCCGTTCCCCATAAGCCTTAGAGTCCAGCAATCGATCAACAAGCTTATCATACGCATTGATTGAATTATCCTTCAAGAAATCATCAATTTCAGCAATTGTTGGTGGTAATCCTGTTACATCGAAACTTGCCCTACGAATAAGGGTTTCCTTAGAAGCCACATCTGATAATGAGAGTCCTTCCCTCTCCAGTCTCATCTCAATGAAATTGTCAATGGGTTGTTTTATTTTTTGAGTGTTCTTAACCCTTGGAAGCTCCTCATTAACAGGTGGTATAAAAGACCAGTGTGGTTTGTATTCCGCTCCTTGTTCAATCCATTTGGCAAGGGTGGCGATCTCCAAATCTGACAACTCCAAGTGCGATTCCGGTGGTGGCATTTTTATTTCTGGATCATCAGAAATCATTCTCATAAACGCCAGACTCTCCTTCAATTTGTCAGGCACGATAGCAGAACCACCCTGTTCAGTGATTTTATACGCACCTTCTTCGGTGTCCAACCTCAAATCTCCTTTTAAACTTGCCTTATCCGGCCCATGGCAAGCAAAACATTTATCAGATAAAATAGGTTTGACGTGAAAATTATAATCAATTACTTCTGGAAGTGATTTTTCCAGCCTTACTATTTCTTCCGGCTTTTCAACACCACAACCTATCAAAATCAATAGTAATAGTCCTTGAAAAAAATGTCCAAATGAATTCAATAGACTATTTTTAAAAAGGAAATATTGAATTGCTTTCGAGCAACATTTTATCTTCATTTGTTGTATAGTTTTGTCGTTTCACCATTGATAAATATCAAGGATCAATAGCGAAGGTAGTTTTGCTTCAATGTCTAAATGTAGCACATTTAAGCATTAATATTGCGTAAATTAACTGTTTAACAAACCGTTAAAACATTGTTCACACTTCATATGGAGACAATTTAAAGTTGTTTAATGTCAAGCAGGCTTATACATAATGATATTGTAGATAGAATTGTTGAAAGTGATTCTTTTGGCAAGTCGGATACCTATGCCAACTTACTCAAGTATTTGGTGGAATGTACCAACTCTGGAAATGTACCAAAAGAGACAACAATTGGTACACATTTGTTTGGCTTAAATGCTACTGAAAACTACGACAATGCCAAAGTAAGAGTATATGTTTTTAACCTTCGAAAAAAAATAAAGCAGTACTTTCAAAATGAAGGAAAAACTGAAGAGCACATTTTAACCATACCCAAAGGGAGCTATAAAGTAGAGATGGTCAAAAAACTGTCTCCCGATAAAAAAACCAGTTTGTTTAAAAACCCTAAAACACCCATATTCTTAGCTGGATTCCTGGTTGTATCGCTTTTTTTGAACTTCATTTTCTGGAATAAAAACAACGAAGTAGAAAAGTCTTTTGAGGTAATTCCTAAAACCGAATTTTGGAATGATTTCATAGAAGACGAGCAACCAATATTAGTTGTATTAGGAGATTTATTCATTTACACAGAAGAAAACACCATAACGGGATCACACAGAACAATCAGGAACTCCAGTATCAATTCTCAGTTAGAATTTGAGGATTATAAAGAAAGAAATGCGGGTTCCACTATGGTATTTGGAGACCTGACGTACACTTATCTGATTAGAAATAGTTCTGACTGGATCGAAAGCCTCACCAAAATCTTCTACTCAAATCATAAAAGTTTTAATACTAGAGTCATTTCTAGAATTGGTGCCAAAGACATACACGACCACAACATCATTTTCATTGGGATGCAGAAAACAGCTGGGCTGTTCAACAACTACTTTTTAAGCAGCCAATTTTCTCTGATAGATGACAATACTATCGGTTACCAGGCTACTCCAGAGTCAGATGTGAAGAAGTTTTCACCATCAGGAAATCCAGACCAATTCCATACAGACTATGGGTTTGTTGCCAAATTTCCTGGTCCTAACAACAACACCATTTTTATGTTTGGAGGCATTTGGGATACCGCTGCTTCTCAAAGTTTGAAGAATTTTACTGATCCCGAGTTGATTGCCAACCTTGAAAATCAAATGAAACAACAATTCAATGAGGTACCTGAGTACTTTGAAGTCTTGTTCGAAGTAAGTGGCCTAGATCGCACCGAACTGAATACCAAGGTGGTTATCATGAATGAAATTAACGAGCCCGCCATAGTGTGGGCTGAAAAATGAAATGGTTTTACACCAACACCACCAAATGAGATTTGGTGCCATGTGCTCCGATCACTAGGTTTTGCTCTATATCAGCTGTTTTGGAGGGTCCTGCGATGAATGTTCCAAAGCCTGATTCCATTTCTCCTAAAGTCTGATAGGCATGGTGCATGGTAGGCACTAGATTGTTTTTGTCTAGGATAAAAATAGTCCGTTCCACGATAAATGGAAGTGCACGAACCTGATGTAAAATTGTATCATCCAACCAAATGGCTGCATTTTCAGCTACACCTAATTTCCCTGCAACAACTAAAATTTTAACATCAGCCAAATCTTTAGGTTGATCAATACCTTCATAGTTGAAACTCGTTTTTGATGTAATTAACCCCGTCAAATCAACAAAAGATTTATCCCCTACCTCTTCCAAAAGTATTCCTTCCAGCTTTCCCTTATCAGGTAAATTCAGGCTAGTGCCACCATTGGCTTCCAAACTGGCTTGATAGCTTTCAATCAAATTATCAAATTGGATATCCAGAAATTGATTCAAATCAAAATTGAAATCAACCTGTGGTTTATTCTCCTTGACCCTTCCTAATATTTTTTCCCTGCTATCCATTTTTCTTTCTGTTCTTCTTATACCATTCTTTGAAACTAGATTTAGGAACGTCAGGTAAATCCCTTTGCATGCCCCAGGCATTCAATTTACTATAAACAATCCCTCTCGGTGTTATTTTGAGCATTGTTCTGGCAAAACCTCCCAGTATATCATAGAGCCAAGGGTATTTAAACACCTTGCCATTCACCTTCATGGCTACTTGTTTTACTTTATCTGGGTGTTCTTTCATGATCACTTGACGCCATTTGTACAACTGACTGTGAATGTCAATTTTCACCGGACACACATCCGAGCAAGAACCGCAAAGCGTAGAGGCAAAAGGTAAAGTAGAATATTTTTTTAAATCAATATTTGGAGACAATATTGAGCCTATTGGACCTGGTACCACACTGCCATAGCTGTGTCCACCACTTCGACGATAAATCGGGCAAGTATTCATACAAGCTCCACACCGGATACATTTCAGCGAATTCCTGAAGTCTTCACGTCCGAGTTGTTCGGTTCGACCATTGTCAACGATAACCAAGTGCATCTCCTGCCCTTTTCTCGGCTTCAGGAAATGCGAAGAATAGGTAGTTATCGATTGCCCGGTGGCACTTCTTGCCAACAGACGAAGAAATACCCCTAGGTGCGCCATGGTAGGAATAAGCTTTTCCATGCCCATGCAAGCAATATGCACTGGGGCTAAATGGACTCCCATATCGGCATTGCCTTCATTGGTGCAAACTACAAAGCCTCCGGTATCGGCTATTGCAAAATTCACTCCTGTCAATGCTGCATCAGCATTCAGGAACTTCTGTCTTAAATCCTCTCGTGCTATATTAGTCAGGGCTTTAGGGTCTCCATTAACAGATTTAGTACCCATGGTTTCCTGAAACAACGTATCAATCTCCTCCTTTTTCTTGTGAATGGCGGGCATTACAATATGACTCGGAGGTTCCTTTGCGAGTTGGACAATCCTTTCGCCAAGATCGGTATCAATCACTTCAACGCCATGTTTTTCAAGAAATGGATTGAGGTGGCATTCCTCCGTCAACATCGACTTGCTTTTGACCAATTTCTTGGCCTTGTGCTTATCAAGAATGCCCTTTACAATTTCATTGTGTTCGTCACCGTCAATCGCCCAATGTACGTGAATACCATTGGCTTTGGCATTCTTTTCAAATTCTTCGAGGTAGGTATCTAAGTTTGACAGCACTTTCATTTTGATCTGAGATGCCGTTTCCCTTAGTTCTTCCCATTGCGGGATTTTGTTCACTGCCAAATCACGCTTGTTCCTTACAAACCACAGAGATTTGTCGTGCCAGTTGACCCGATCCTCGTCTTTATTGAATTCCGCTGCTGCTTTTGGATGTGTTAACATTGGCTGTTGAGTATTTCTGCGATATGTTTCACTTCCACAGGTTCACCACTTCTTTTCAAAAGACCTTCTAAGTGCATCAAACAGGACATGTCACCACCAGTCAGTACTTCTACTCCTTGGTCAATGTGATCTTGTAACCTGTCCTTTCCCATTTTCACAGAAATAGCTTCTTCGGCCACAGCAAAAGTCCCACCGAATCCGCAACACTCATCTTTTCTGGTAAGAGAAATCAACTCAATGCCTTTTACTTTCTTCAGTTGGGCCTCTGCAAAAGAAAAAGGCTCACCCACCCTCTCGCTGCATTCACCCAGTCTCAATCCCCTCAACCCATGGCAACTTTGATGCAAGCCTACTTTCTTTGGAAAAGAAGCCTCAAATCCTGGGTCACCCAAAACATTTGTAATAAAATCACAAAGCTCATAGGTTTTGCTCCTAATGTGCTCAACCTCTTTGCTCTGGTCAATAATGTTGAAATGATGCTTTACATGATAAACACAACTTCCCGAAGGAGAAACTATGTAATCAAACTCTTTAAAGTTTTTAACAAAAAGCTCATAAGAGTCTTTTGAATAGCATTCAAAGCCAGAATTGGCCATAGGCTGTCCACAACATGTCTGACTTTCAGGGTAACTGACATCTACCCCAAGTTTTTCCAGCAGCTCCAAGGTGGCAATGCCTACGTTTGGATAAAACTGGTCTATGTAACACGGTATGAACAAACCTACTTTCATATATAATTTTTCAACTTAGGTGAAATATCAACCTTTGTATGCTTTCAAGTTTTGCTTAGAAGTACCCAATCCGTCGATACCCAATTCTACTACATCTCCATCTTTAAGATATACTGGTGGATTTAGTCCAAGACCTACTCCGAAAGGTGTACCTGTAGAAATTATATCACCAGGTAGTAATGTCATAAATTGACTTAAATAGCTGATAAGTGTTGGGATACCGAATACCAAATCGTCAGTATTACTGTTTTGCATCATCTCTCCATTCACCTTCAACCATAGGTTTAAGTTATGCGGGTCTTTGATCTCATCTTTAGTAGCCAACCAAGGTCCAACTGGAGCGAAAGTATCACAACTTTTACCCTTCACCCATTGTCCTGAACGCTCCAATTGAAATGCTCTTTCACTGTAATCGTTGTGTAGTACATAACCAGCTACATGGCTCATGGCATCAGCTTCACTTACGTAAGATGCCTTTGCTCCTATTACCACTGCCAATTCTACTTCCCAATCCGTTTTCTCACTTCCTTTAGGAATAATTACATCGTCGTTAGGACCAACAATGGCACTTGTTGCCTTGAAGAAAATAACAGGTTCTGAAGGCACATCCATACCACTCTCTGCCGCATGTTTGGCATAGTTGAGTCCTATACAAACAATTTTAGATGGCCTGCAAATAGATGCCGCCAATCTTTCACTATCTGATACTTCAGGTAAATTATCCTGTCCTTTGAGCCATTCTGCCAATCTTTCAATTCCCTTAGTACCAAAGAAATTTTCATCATAATCTTCTCCAAAAGCAGATACATCCACTTTCTTTCCGCCTTCCAATATCAAACCGGGCTTTTCATTGCCCTCTTGTCCAAATCGTATTAGTTTCATAAGTATAAATTTATTTTATAGTTGTCTTTACAGTATTGTACTTTAAGGTCTATCTGTCAAAAATAGACAAACGATACCTTTGTTAATTGCTTAGTTTAATAAATCCCCCATCTATAGGATAATCAGTGCCTGTAATAAAGCCTGCCTTGTCTGAACAAAGAAACATAGCCAATTCGGCTATTTCTGAAGGTTGCCCCATACGCCCTATTGGCTGAGATTTTGATAACTTCTCAAACATCTCTTTTTCTTGTCCCGGGTAGTTTTGAGCAATAAATCCATCTACAAATGGAGTATGAACCCTAGCTGGTGAAATACAATTGCACCTAATTCCGTCCGCCAAATAGTCTTTGGCAACAGAGTAGGTCATGGTCAATACAGCTCCTTTGGTCATAGAATATGCAAAACGATCAGGAATACCGATAGATGAGGCTATAGAGGCCATATTCAAAATAACTCCTTTTGTTTTTTTCAAAGAAGCCAAACTTCCCTTGATACAATTAAATACCCCTTTGATATTTACATTGTACAGGCGATCCATGTCTTCTTCATTGGTGTTCTCTATTTTCCCCACATGGGCAATGCCTGCATTGTTGACCAAAATATCAATCTCATGTTGTTTGATGATATTTTCCAATACTTGATTGACCTGAGACTGATCTGCCACATTGCATTGATGAATCTGAACGTCACCTTCTGAATCGATGGTTACATTTTCATTCAATTCCAATACATGAACATGAGCTCCGTTAGAAGCAAAAAGTTGGGTAATTGCAAGTCCTATACCACTGGCTCCCCCAGTGATCACTGCTACTTTATTGGCTAATTGCATAAGTTGATAGTGTTTTAAAAATTGACCTTACTTTAGTCAAAAATACTAATGCAATATTCATTTATTTTAATCCTTCCTCCCTCATTTTTTTTGACTTTTTACGGTTCTTTTTTTGCATTACAGATTATAACACACATATTTATGCAAATAATTTATATATAATATGCATCCTGAATTTTTGGATAGAAGTGTTGACCACAACAGATCTGTATCTGTTACCAGGTATTTCAACAAAGAATTGATAAAAATATGGCATTATCATGAGCAAATAGAGATCGTTGGAATTCTTAACAATACCGGAACCCGGTTTGTTGGAGACAATATT